>NZ_JBBEBZ010000204.1:6971-59834 GCF_040882075.1 Nitriliruptor sp. | reverse complement strand
AGAGGGCGCGTCGCGTCGCGGGCTGTGATCGCTGGCGGTCAGCTGCAACCAGTTTAGATACCTGGCCCGAGTTCGATGCAGAAGGCCGCGGTGACTACACCGACCCGTCGCTCTCGGGACCCTCAACGAGCTGGCTGGTCCACGTGCGCTTGCGTCTCCCCGCTGCCCGCGCCGGGACGCCGCCGGGTCCGCTCGCGCGGGAACCTGCTGCGTCCGAGGCGACCTGCCGCACGTCATGGCAACGCTGGCATGCCCCGCCCAGCAGCCAGCTACCCGGAGCTCCGCAGCCGCGGCACACCGGGTGCACCTCGTCGTTGCGGCCGCATGCCCGGCACGTCACGGGTTCGCGAGCGGAGAGCGTCGCGACGAACTCGCGACGGCAGACCAAGCACACGCAGCGTCGCTTGGCCGGCCGTGGACGCGCTGCGGGAGGCGTCGGCGTCGCGGGGTTGGCGCCAGCGGCGCGGAGCTGCTGAGCATGGGCGCGCAACGCTGTGGCTGCCTCAGCCGCGGCCTGATCGAGTTCACGCGCATGACGGGTGGCGGCGCGCAACACTGCGGTCAGCTTCGGTCCCACCAACAGACCGACCTCAACCGAAACACGCGGCAGCGCGACGAGTTGGTCGACCTCCGTCCTGGCGAGGAACACACTTCGGTGACGGTCGCTGAGCTGGCCGTGCAAGGCCTCCCACTGCGCGACGATCTCCTCGCGGTCCACGCCTCCGCCTCCCCAGGCGCGTCCGCCGCCCACCCCGACAGCCGGTGACGACAGCGCGGGCCATCATCGCACCGACGCCGGACGTGCGCGCTCGATCCGAGGTCTCCACAACTCCGCTCGCAATCGAGGCTTACGAGTTCCGGACCAACCAAGGCAGAACGCCTGCGGGCTCAACGGGTGGCTGCAACAGCCTCTGCGAACTTCTCTGATGGTGTCATGAACTCGAGGGTCTTGCGGGGTCGGCCGTTGAGCTCGGCGGCGATGGCGGCGAGGTCGGCCTGGCTGTAGGGCTTGAGGTCGGTCCGCTTGGGGAAGTACTGGCGCAGCAGCCCGTTGGTGTTCTCGTTGGTGCCGCGCTGCCAGGGGCTCTTGGGGTCGCAGAAGTAGACCTGGATGCCGGTGTCGATGGTGAAGTTGGCGTGCAGGGCCATCTCCTTGCCCTGGTCCCAGGTCACCGACCTGCGGAGCTGGTCGGGCAGGGTCTGCACGTGCCGGGTGAGTTCGCCCACCACGTGTTCGGACTTGATCCTCTCGAGGTGGATCAGCAGCAAGAACCTGGTCGAACGCTCGACGAGCGTCCCGATCGCGGACATGCCCTTGCCCAAGATCAGGTCACCTTCCCAGTGGCCAGGCACCGCCCGATCCGCGGCCTCCGCTGGCCGCTGCGAGATGTGGACGACGTCGACCAGCTGCCCACGACCGTCGGTGCGCCGGTAGTTGCGACCACCGGGCCGGCGGATCCGTCGCTTCGTGCGCAGATGCTCGGTCAGCTCACGTTTGAGCGCGCCACGGGACTGCACGAACAGCGTGCGGTAGATCGTCTCGTGCGACACCTGCAGCTCCGCGTCATCCGGATACGTGCGCTTGAGCCAGCCGGCGATCTGCTCAGCCGGAGTTCGACAGTTGATGTTCGTGGCGAGGCACACGAATCTGCCGTGTGAGCACGCGGAGAGGGGTGTTACGGCCAGATCTGGCCGGCGGTGACGCTGGCACGTGTAGTGCCTAGTCGCCGGGCCGCGTGGGAGCCGCTTCAGGCGGGGTGATGTCGAGGAACCGGGGCGGGGCCTTGATGCCCACGGCGTCGAAGATCTGGGCGTGACGGGCGGTGGGTTGGGTGGTCTCGACGAGGCGGCCGGCGTTGCCGGCATGTTCGATGGCGGCGAGCTGGCCGAGTTCGTGGCGCAGGTTGCGCCAGGTGTCGTCGCAGGCGTTCTCGGCGATGCGGGTGATCAGCAGCGCGAGCCAGCACAGCAGTACGTGCGCCCGGATGCGCTCCTCGAGCTGATGCCGAACGGGTCGAAGATCGAGGTAGAGCTTGAGATCTCGCCACCCACGTTCGACTTCGAGCAGCTGCTTGTAGCCCAGCGCGACGTCCTCGGTGGACAGGGTCGGATCCGAGGTGCGCAGCAGGAACTTGCCGTCGAGCTTGGCGTCAGCGGTGATGGCGGTCCGGTTGATACGAAGCAGCCCGGACTTGGTGGTGCGCAGGAACCGGTTGTCACCGATGGTCGCGCGCTCCACCTTCCCCAGGCTGGGCCCGCCCGAGCCGGCCCGCGATCTGGCGCAGCGAGTCGCCGGCCGCCAGCCCGCGCGAGATCTCCTCGCGGTCCTCGAGGGTGAGATGCCGCCCAGCCCGCGTGGGGATCGTGGCGGCACGGCGACTCGTCGAGTCCTACAACCGTCACCTACGGCCAGATGGCTATGAGCTGAGCGCCGTGTCGGAGATCTCGGGCCGGCCGGTCTACGCAGCGCACGGTGCGCCGCCATCGACCAGTTCAAGGCGGAGAAGTACGACGGGATGCAACGTCTGGCGTCCGCCGACCGGGTCGCGGACGTCCGAGATCTACTCAGCCGTCGCCTCGGTATGAACCCTGATGGCATCCACATCGCCGGCTACCGCGACGTGGAACGGAACTTGACGGGTGAACTGCACCACGGCGGTGTCAGCTCGGGCGGGACCAGTCGCGCCGAGGCCCAGCAAGCAGGGGACGACCCCACCCGATGGCTCCGCGAGCAGCGGGTCGGTTCGATGGTCGACGAGACCCTGGCGTCCGCTGCGGTTGGTGCCGCCGCTGGCGGTGTTTTCACCGCAGCAGCGCAGTCCCTCCGGCTCGGCCTTGCCGTCAGACACGGTGAACTCAGCATCGCTGAGTCGATCGTCGAGATCGCTACGACGTCGGCAACCGCTGCAGTCAGGTCGGGGACCACATCCGGTCTCGCCCAGGTGATCCAGATCGGTGCCCGCGACAGCCAGATGCTCTCGCCCCTGGCCGCGACGACCGCGCCCGTGGCGATCGCCAGTGCCGTGGTCTCCACCGGTCAGGCGGCCTACGACTACGCGCTCGGCCGGATATCCCGAGCTGAGCTGATCGATCGGTGCGGAGAGATGGCTCTACGCAACACCGGTGCTTGGGCGTTCGGCATCGTCGGCCAGGCGGTCGTCCCGGTCCCTGTCGTGGGCGCACTGGTCGGGCTTGACCGCCGGATACATCACCTCCGCGATCGTGATCGAGGGTTTCAAGCTCGCCCGCGTCGCCGCTGCGGATGCCGACGCAGCCGAAGAACGCCTCGCCTCGATCGAGGACGAGATCATGACTGCGATCATGCGACTCGAGGGTGCCGGCTGACAGTCGAGGCGACCATCGCCACCGAAGTCGAGGTCTTCGAGTCGACCCTGGTGCCTGCGATGGATCGGCTCGAGAACGCGTTCGCCGATGGTTACGCAGCCGACGCCTTGGATGCGATGGTCCAGCTCAACCTCGACCTCGGCGCCAAACTCGACTGGACGACCTTGCCGGAGTTCGACGGGTTCATGGCCGACCACACGAGCCCGTTGCAGCTCTGAGAAGACAGGACCAGATCGTCAGGTCATCAGGGCGTAGACGTTGACGGGACCATGACGCTCGGCGGCTGCTGCCGGGAAGGTCGTCACCGGGCCTGCGACCCCACCCACCTCAGCACTCCGGCTCTTCGACAAACGCCAGAGCATCCCGAGAATGCAGCTGGCTCACGACGCCTTGGCCGGCCGTTGCGGTCGGGAACGAGTAGGTTTGCTAACGCCTCAGCGGACCCGGTCACCTGGTTGCCGTCGGTAAGCTGCCCCCCACCTTCTGCAGGGCGGGTCCACGATGGTCGGACTCGCGGAGGTTCCCGCGGAAGTCCTGCCCTCGTAGCTCAGGGGATAGAGCAACCGCCTCCTAAGCGGTAGGTCGCAGGTTCGAATCCTGCCGAGGGCGCGTTCTTCCGGTCAGGCGTCGGTCGTCCGTGCCGCGTCGCGGTGACCGTT
The DNA here is from genome assembly GCF_040882075.1 of Nitriliruptor sp. Lineage (NCBI taxonomy): Bacteria > Bacillati > Actinomycetota > Nitriliruptoria > Nitriliruptorales > Nitriliruptoraceae > Nitriliruptor > Nitriliruptor sp. The sequence continues at coordinate 55,830 of NZ_JBBEBZ010000204.1, read as the reverse complement.
GTTCGAGCTCTCGTCACGGTCCGCGGCCTCGAACGGCGGCGTCACACCCGCATCGCCAGCGTCGTCCTTGCCGAGCAGACCCTCGAACAGGGCGCGCGACCCGATCAGGGCCTGGCGGTACTGCTCGGTCGGGACCGGTCCGTCGCGGTCGGTACGGGGGCGGCTCTTGCGGTAGCGGTCCACGGCCGCGGGGTGGTCGACCGCGAGGTCCTCGAGCCGCTGGTCCGCGGCCGCCTCCGGGTACCCGCGGGTCTCGGCGAGCTCATCGAGCAGCGCGTCCGCGCTGCGGACCGACGCTTCGGGGCTGTCGATGAAGCTCGACTCGAGCGCCTCGAACCGGCCCCGGAACGACGAACGCTGTCCGGAGCTGATCGGCCGGATGTCGAGCTGCTCGCGCCGCGCTTCCCGCTCGGAGAGCTGCTCCTCGGCCTTGCGCTTCGATCCCGCGTCGTCCACGGTCCGCGCGTACTCGGCTCCGTAGCGCTGCTTGAGCTGATCGCGCTTGGCTTTGCGCTTCTTCACCGCGACGACGATGGCGGCGATGACCGCCAGCACGACGACGGCGGCGACCGCGATCGCGATGATCATCGTGGTTGAAAGTTCCACAGGACTCTCCATCGTTGGATGCTGGAGGTCAGCTTGCCCGTGTACCGCGATCCGGCCTCCGTCCGGTCGGCAGGGGAACGCACGCCCCCGACCGTCCGATCAGGCAGCGGCCACCCCCACCCGGCGGTGGCCGCACCCCTGCCGTTCGGACGTCCGAGCCACCTTCGGTCGGTCCGACCGAGGCTGGCTCAAGCCTCGTCGGTGGCCACCTCGACCTTGCGGAAAAGCGGCGTCGGGGTGCCGAGCTTCGTCCCCGCAGCCACCTCGGGACGGACCCAGCCGCGGCCACGCAGATCACCGTCGCCACCGAGCCAGCGATCGAGCTCCGCGCTGGCGAACGGGACGAACGGCGCGAACGCCACGTTCAGCCCGGCGATGGCCTGCACCGCGGTCCAGAGGGTCGTCGCCGTCCGCGCGCGGTCGGTCTTGGCCGTCTTCCACGGCTCGAGCGCGTTGAGGTAGACGTTGGCCGCCTGCGCGCCCGCCATCGCCTCCTTGAGGGCGCGGCGGAGCTCGACCTGCTCCAGCAGACCTTGCGCGGCGGCGAGGTGGTCGTCGACCTCGGCCAGGAGCGCCAGGTCCCGCTCGTCGGTGTCGACCGGCTCAGGGACGATCCCGTCGAACTGCTTGCCGGTCATCGCCAGCACCCGGTTGACGAGGTTGCCCCAGGCCGCCACCAGCTCGTCGTTGATCCGCCGGACGATCTCGTCGGCGGTGAGGTCGACGTCGTTGTACTCGGGCAGGTTCGTGGCCATCGCGTACCGCAGCGCGTCGGGCTGGTAGAGCTCGAGCTCGTCGAGCAGCGACCCTCCGACCCCCTTGGACTTCGACGCCTTCTCGCCTTTGAACGTCACGTACTGGTTGCCCGGCACGTTGGTCGGCAGGTTCAGGTCCCCCGCGCCGAGCAGCTGCGCCGGCCAGTAGACGGCGTGGAACGGGATGTTGTCCTTGCCGATGAAGTAGTAGCTCTCGGCCGACGGGTCCTGCCACCACGCCTTCCACGCGTCCGGGTCGCCCTGGAGCTGCGCCCACTCCTTCGACGCCGACAGGTACCCGATGACCGCGTCGAACCAGACGTAGATCCGCTTGTCCTGCGGGTTGTCGAGCCCCGCGTCCTCCGGGAGCTCGACGCCCCAGGCGAGGTCGCGGGTGATGGCCCGGTCGTGCAGCCCACCTCGGACGAACCCCTGCGCCCAGTTGATGACGTGGTTGCGCCAGCCCTCCCGCGTCGCGAGCCACTCGGCGACCTGCGACTCGAGCTTGGACAGCAGGATGAACCAGTGGTCGGTCGGGCGCGGTTCGGGCGTCGCGCTCGACAGCTTCGAACGCGGGTCGATCAGGTCGCCGGGGTCGAGGGTCTTGCCGCAGGTATCGCACTGGTCGCCGCGGGCGTCGGTCGCGCCACAGTTCGGACAGGTCCCCTCGACGTACCGGTCCGGCAGGAACCGTTCCACCTCGGGGTCGTAGAACTGCTCGGTGGTGCGGATCTCGAGGTAGCCGTTGTCGCGGAGCGCCTGGAACATCTCCCGGGTGACCTCGTGGTGGTTGTCGGTCATCGTCGAGGTGAACAGGTCGAAGCTGATCCCGAGCTCGTCCCAGTAGCGCAGGAACTCCGGGTGGTAGCGCTCGACCACCTCACGGGGGGTGACACCCTCGTTGTCGGCGCGCACCGTGATCGGGGTGCCGTGCGCGTCCGAGCCGGACACCATCAGCACGCGCGACCCCGCGATGCGGTGGTAGCGGGCGAACACGTCGGCCGGCAGGTAGGCGCCGGCGAGGTGGCCGAGGTGCAACGAACCGTTGGCGTACGGCCACGCGACCGCGACCAGGACGTGGCGACCCTCGCCGGTCGCGGCGGAGGACGGGGAGGTGGGGGTGTCTGCGCTCATGCGTCGAGCGTAACGGCCGCCGTGGCACCTTCCGTGACCGCCTGCGGCGGGTGGACCCGGCGCGGTAGGTTCGCGCCCGGAAGAAAGCACCACGTGGAGCGGAGGGCTTCCGTACGGTCAGCGAGCCACGGTCTCGCTGGACCGAACGCGGCCTCGGTCGACCCGGACCGGCTCGTCCGTGTCCTCCGCGTCGGGTTGATCGTCGTCGTCGTGGTGTTCGGGATCTCCACGGTGTGGCGTCCAGAACCCGGCTACTCGACCCTCCTCGACGGTGGCTCGCGCTTGGTCGGCCACGGGCTGGCAGCGCTGCTGATCGTGCTCCGGCCGACGCGGTCGGCTCTCGACCGGGCCCTGTGGGCCTGGGTCGCCGTCGCGCTCGTCACGCGGAGCCTCGGAGTGGTGACGTTCGCGTTCTGGGTCCGACCGCTCGACTCGCCGCCCTACCCGTCGATCGCCGATGCCTGGTGGCTGGTCTCCTACGCGGCACTGCTCGGGGCGGTCGGGGTGCTCGCCTTGGGCCGTCGACGGACCACCTCGCTGCCGCTGGTCCTCGATGCTCTGGTCGCATCGCTGGCGGTAGCGGCCGCCGTTGTCGCCTACATCCACCCCACCATCTCGCAGGTCGTCGACGATGGTTCGGCGTCGCTCACCGCGGTGGTCGTCAACCTCGCCTACCTCGGGGTCGACATCACGTTCCTGGTCGTCCTCGCCGGGCTGCTCGCGGCCGGCCGTGGGTTCCGATCCTCGGTCGTGTGGCTGCTGGCCGCGGGCATCGCGGCGATCGCCGCCGTGGACGTGGTCTTCCTGCAGGTGGCAGCCACGGGAGGGTTCGGTCCCGGGTGGTTCGCACCGCTGTCGGCGGTGTCGCTGGTCGGGTCGGCCCTCGTGGCGGTCGCCGCGTGGGCTCCGGATCGGACGGCCGACCGAGACGGCGCGCTGCCGCTCCCGCGTCTGGTGGCACCCATCACCGCTGCACTGGTGTGCCTCACCATCCTCGTGGTCGCCACCGGCGCGCCCGTACCGGTCGCAGCGGTCGGGCTGGCGACGGCCGGCGTGCTCGCCGCGATCGCCCGCACGGCGGTCACCTTCCGGATCGTGCGGACCGCCGTCGAGCTGCACCGGGTCGCTCGCACCGACGACCTCACTGGGGTGGCCAACCGACGCGCCTGCAACGAGATCCTCGCGAAGGCGCTGGCCGACCGGAGCCACGACGCGGAGGTGGCCATGATCGTGCTGGACCTCGACGGGTTCCGCGAGATCAACGACACCTACGGCCACCCACACGGTGACGAGGTCCTGCGCCTGGTCGCTCAACGGCTGGCCGGGGCCGTCCGGGACGGTGACCTGCTCGCACGGATCGGGGGGGACGAGTTCGCCGTGGTGATGGAGGGGACCGGCTCGGACGCGGCCACCGAGGTCGCGGAACGGCTCGCGGCCAGCGTGCGGGTCCCGCTGGCGGTCGGGCCGGGCGAGCTCGCCATGGACGTCAGCCTCGGCATCGCGACCTGCCCAGGGGACGCGACCGACGGCGCCGAGCTGCTCCGGCTCGCGGACCTGGCCATGTACGACGCGAAGAGCACCGGGTCGGGACCTCGCGTCTACGACCCGCGCCGACACGTCACCGGCGACAGGCGGCGACGGACGGTCGACGAGCTCCGACGCGGGATCGACGCCGACCAGCTCGTCCTGCACTACCAACCCCAGGTCCAGCTGGCGACGGGTGAGATCGTCGGCGTCGAGGCGCTCGTGCGGTGGGAACACCCCCGCGAGGGCCTGCTGGCGCCCGCGGACTTCCTCCCCGACGCCGAGAGCGGCGGCTTGATGCGACAGCTCGCCTCGAAGGTCCTGGAGCGCGCGATCGAGCAGACCGCGGTGTGGCACGCGGACGGCCACGCGCTCCGCACGGCGGTCAACCTGTCGGTCACCAACCTCCTCGACGTCGAGCTCCCCGACCAGCTCGATGCGCTGTTCGGTGGGACCTCCCTGTCGACGTCCGCCATCACCCTCGAGCTGACCGAGGACATCTTCATCGTCGACCCGTCGCGGGCACAGCGGGTGATCTCCGCCCTGCTCGACCGTGGGCTGGAGCTGTGGGTCGACGACTACGGGACCGGGTACTCGTCGATGAGCTACCTGCGCGACCTCCAGGGTCTGGCGGGGCTCAAGCTCGACCGCTCGTTCGTCGGCCACATCGACGTCGACCAGCGTGCATGCGCGATCGTGGCCTCGACCATCCAGCTCGCGCGGTCGCTCGACCTCGGCATCATCGCCGAGGGGGTCGAGACCGAGGCCGTCCGTGACATCCTCGCCGACCTCGGGTGCCCGACCGCGCAGGGGTACCTGTTCTCGCACCCGCGCCCGGCGGACGAGCTCGACCTCACACCGCTCACCGTCGCCCGAGGCGTGCGTCGGTGAGACCCGCTGGCCGGTGGCGGGCCCATCCCGACGAGGGCAGGCTCCGAACCCGCGAGGATGGCCACACGTCACCGCCTCCTGTTCTCCCTGTCCGCCCTGCTCGTCCTCGTGGCCGGAGGTCCGCTGCTCGTGCCAACCAGTCCCGCTCCTGACACCCTGCCCCACCGCGAACTCGCCGACGACGACAGCCGCTTCGCACGGCTCGGCGGCGTCGAGGTGCACCACAAGGTGGCCGGCGACACCGACGCGCCCACGGTCGTCCTGCTCCACCACTTCTACGGCAACGTCGCCACGTGGCGGCACGCGCAGACCGGGCTCTCCGACACCCGCCGGGTCGCAGCTTTCGACCGTCCCGCGTTCGGGTTGACCGAGCGCCCGCACCGTTCGACGTGGACCGATCGCAACCCGTACACGCGTGCCGCGTCCGTGGACATCACCCTCGACCTCCTCGACGACCTCGAGAGCGACCGCGCGGTCCTCGTCGGCTCGTCCGCCGGTGGGACGTCGGCCCTGGAGACCTACGCACGGGCACCGGAACGTGTGCGCGCCCTCGTGTTGGTCGCGCCGGCGATCACCGGCGACGTCGGACCACCGACGTTCCTGCGCACCGTGATGCGCACCCCGCAGCTCCGCCGGATCGGACCACGGATCGTGCGACGAGCGGCCGGCGACGTGACCGTCGACCGGGTCTCCGGCTCGTGGGCCGACCCCACCCGCGCCACCGACGACGACGTGCAGGCCTACACCCGTCCGCTCCAGGTCGAAGGGTGGGACCGCGGCTACTGGGAGCTGTTCGCTGCCGAGCCGCCCCCGAACCTGTCCACGCTCCTGCCTCGCATCGACGTCCCGACGCTGGTGATCTCCGGGGACAGCGACCCGGTCATCACGCCCCGACAGAACCGGCGGACCGCGGCCGCCATCCCCGGCGCCGAGTACGTCGAACTCGAGCGCTGTGGTCACACCCCGCAGGAGGAGTGCCCCGACGCCTTCCTCGGGGTCGTGCGTGACTTCCTCGACCGACTCCCGCGCTGAGACCGCGGCCCTCGCCGGGATCAGCCGGGGTCAGCTGGGGTCAGCCGTCCGGTTCGTCACCCGTGAGGACATCAGCGACCCACCCCTGGACCTCCGGGTCCCCCTCGGCCGGGCTCACGCGACGCTCCTCGGCCGCGAACGCGAGCACGTCGGCGACGTAGCTGTCCGCCGCCGCCCAGAGGTCGACGTCGGCTCCCTCGACCTCCGACAGGTGGTGCCAGTGGGCGAGCACCTCATGGAACAGCTCGGGCGGCTCCCGTCGCCCTCGCAGGTCGTCGGGGATGCGTTCGATGACGGGTTCGAAGGAGCGCTCGAGCCAGCGGTGGGCGACCACCGCCTCCGGCAGCTGGCGGCCCTCCTCGTGCTCGAGCCACGCCCCGAAGCTGTGCACGTCGTTGAGCAGACGGCGTGCCTGGTGGTCCTGGACGTCCAGACCGGTCAGCGTCCGAAGGAGCCGCTGGAAGCGACCCGGTTCGAGCACCGAGGTCTTGAGCACCATCCGGGTGACGCCCGGTTCGTCCTGGACCAGCTCGAGTTCGTCGACGTCGTAGCCGAGCTCGTTGATCCCCTGCAGCCGCTCCTGCATCCGGTACCGCTCGTCGTCGGCGAACACCTCGTCGCGGGTCAGCTCGGCCCACAGCGACGCGTACCGCCGACGGAACTCGTCGCTGAGGCCGAACGGGTCGACGTCCGGACCGAGGATCCCCGCCGCCTGGAGGTCGAGCAGCTCGCCCCCGCACTTCTCGATCGCCATCTCGACGTCGTACTCGCGCTGGCCGTCGGTCAGGTCCTCGTGCAGCTCACCGGTCTCGGTGTCGACCACGTAGGCCGACAGACGACCGGCGTCCCGTCGGAACAGCGTGTTCGACAGCGAACAGTCGAGCCACAGGAAGCCGTTCAGGTGGATCCGCACGAGCAGGTGGACGAGCGCGTCGAGCATCAGCTCGCGGAGCTCCTCGTGCGCATGTCGCTGGAACAGCAGACGGTACGGCACCGAGTACTCGAGGTGCTCGGTGATCAGGACCGGGTCGAGCCGCTCGTGCTCGCTGGTGTCGCGCGCGGTCACGACACCGACGACGTCGACGACCGGGACACCCTCCTCCTTGAGGTGGCGCAGGAACCGCCACTCACGCAGGGCGTACCGGCGGGGCAGCTCCTTGAGGTGGTAGAGCCGATCGTCGTACTGGACGGTGCGGACCACGTGCCGGTGGATGCCCATCGGCATCTCGACGATGCGTTCGTGGTCCCAAACGGCCAGCGTCTGCGTCCACGGCAGATCGAGGAAGTCCGGGTGCCCGGTCCGTGCTGTGAGCTGGAACCGCACGTCGCGTACCCACCCCTTCTCGGGCCACGCATCAGCCCTTGACGGACCCAGCGGTCAGGCCACGGACGAAGAACCGCTGGAGGGTGAAGAACACGATCATGGGCACGATCATCGTGATGAACGCGCCAGCGGTCAGCAGGTGCCACGCCTGCCCCTGCGAACCGATCAGGTTCGAGAGGTTCAGCGTCACCACCTGGACGTCGCTCTGACCGCCGAGGAAGACCAGCGCGACCAGCAGGTCGTTCCAGACCCAGAGGAACTGGAAGATGGTGTAGGCCGCGAGGACGGGGACGGACAGCGGCACGACCAGCCGCCAGAAGACCGCGAAGTGGCTGGCACCGTCGACCTTGGCCGACTCGATGACCTCGCGCGGCAGCGATCCCATGTAGTTGCGGAACAGGTAGACCGCGAGCGGCATGCCGAACCCCGCGTGCGCGAGCCACACCGCCAGGAAGGTGCCGTTCCAGCCGAAGTTGCCGTAGATCTGGAGCAGCGGGATGAACGCGACCTGCAACGGCACCACGAGCAACCCGACGAAGAGCACGAAGATGACCTCGCGGCCCTTGAAGTCCATCCACGAGAACGCGTACGCGGCGAACGCCGCCGCAGCGATCGGGATGACCGTCGCCGGGATCGCGACCACGATGGTGTTGAGGAAGGCGTTGGCCATCCCCGACCCGAACAGGACCTGGTCGTAGTTGGCGAGCGTCCACTGGGTGAAGTCGAGGGGGGAGGCGAAGACCGTCCACCAACCGCTCGAGTTGACCGCGTCCGCCCTGCGGAACGAGGAGATCAGCAACCCGAGGGTCGGCACGGTCCAGATGAGCACGATCACCAGCAGGACGATCCGCGGCAGCAGGCCACGTCGTCCGTGCTGCGCGTCACCCTCGGACGCGCCGCGGGTCACGCCCGAGTCGGCTCCCTCTTCGGCGGCGACAGGAGTGGCGGGGGCCTGGCTCATCGTTGCGCCTCCTGTTCGCGGAACCGTTTGACGTTGATGATCATGAACGGGATGGTCAGGACGATCAGCAGCACGACCAGCACGGCGGCGTGGCCGAACTGTCCGAAGTTGAACATGTTGCGGATGAAGAGGTTGGCGATGACGTCGGTGCCGAAGTTGCCGTTCGTCATCACGTAGACGATGTCGAAGATCTTCAGCACGAGGATCAGGATGGTCGTCCCGACCACGACGATGGTCGATCGGATCTGGGGGACGGTCACCCGCCAGAAGATCTGCACCTCGGTCGCCCCGTCGATGCGCGCCGCCTCGATGGTGTCCTCGGGCACGTTCTTGATGGCCGCGGACAGCAGGACCATGGCGAACCCGGCCTGCAACCAGACCATGATGACCATCAGCGCGAAGTCGTTGACCAGCTGGTTCTGGACCCAGGGGATCGGTGTGCCGCCGAAGGCGGTCCAGATGGCGTTGAGCAGCCCGATCTGCGGCGTGCCGGGGGTCCGCCAGGCGTAGATGAACAGCCAGATGGTGCTGGCACCGACGAAGCTGATCGCCATCGGCAGGAAGATCATCGACTTGGCGACCTTCTCCCACCGCTCCGAGAGCCGATCGGCGAGGACGGCCACCGCGAGCCCGATGGCGACCGACAAGGTCGGGACGATCACGAGCCACAGGATGTTGTTGGTGACGGCGGTGCGTACGCCAGGGTCGGTCACGAGGTAGCGGTAGTTGGCGAGCCCGACGAACTCCTCGGAAGCGGGGCCGAGGAAGCTGCGTCGCACGGTGTCGAGCGCGGGGAACACCAGGAAGATGGTGACGACGATCACGGCCGGGCCGATGAACACCCACGGCTTGAGTCGGCTCTCCCACCGCTCGGGCATACGCTCGACCACGGCGTTCAGCACCCAGAACAGCAGGAGGACGCCCCCGACCCCGAACAGGATCGCAGCCGCCGCCGAGACCAACTGGCTCACCGTGCTCTCCCTTCACGGGGTGGGGCGGCCCGGAGCCGCCCCACCGTCGTCCGGATCAGGCCTCGCTCGGCCACGCCGCGTCGATGTTCTGCAACGTCGCGTCGAGGTCCTGGGTGCCGTTGAGCCACCCGACGATCTCGGTCCAGAACGCGCCGGTGCCGACCTCGCCCGGCATGACATCCGAGGCGTCGAAGCGGGCGAAGTCCGCACCGCTCAGGATCTCACCCTGCAGGGTCAGCTCCTCGGTCGGGTAGATCCCGGGGTCGATCTCGGAACGGACCGACAACGCACCTGCGCCCTCGTGTTCCATCCACGCGGTCTGGCCCTCCTCGGAGGCGAGGAACTCCACGAGTTCAGCCGCGACCGGGTTGTCGGTGTGGATCGCGGCGAGGTCACCGGCGAAGAGCACCGGGTTGCCGACGGACTCGTCGATGGCCGGGAAGTAGGCCATGTCGAAGTCGGTCCCGAGCTCAGCGTCGTCGGGGAACTCGCCGGCGATGAAGCCCGCCTGGCGGTGGAAGAGGCACCCAGCCGGGTCGTTGAACATCGGCGCGTTGCCCTGCAGGAACGGGGTCTGGAGGATGGCGGTGGTGCCACCGACGACCTGGTCCTCATCGAACCAGATCTCCTCGAGCATCTCGAAGGCCTCACGGACCTCGGGCGAGTCGAACTCGAGCTCGTGCTCGACCCACTGGTCGTAGACGTCCGGCCCGTGCAGCCGGAGCATGATGTCCTCGATCCAGTCGGTCGCCACCCACCCGGTGTCACCGCCGGACTCCATGCCGATGCACCACGGCGCACGGCTCTGGTCACCCGAGTTGTCCGAGGCGAACTGGTCGGCCGCCGCCTGGAGGTCGTCCCACGTCTCGGGGACCTCGACGCCGATGTCGTCGAGTCCCGCGGGCGAGTACCACAGCAGGCTCTTGAGGTTCAGCTTGACGACGACCCCGTAGGTCTCGTCCTCGAAGGTGCCGGTGTCGATCATGCCGTCGATGAGGTCACCCTCGAGCGCGCCGACGTCGACCCCGGCCTCCTCGAGCGGGACCACGTTGCCCGCGGCAGCGATGCGCTCGAGCACGCCCGGTTGCGGGTAGAGCGCGACGTCCGGGGCGTTCCCGCCCGTGGTCCGGGTGACGATCGTGGTGTCGAAGTCCGGTGACGCTTCGACGTTGACGGTGTTGCCCGTCGACTCCTCGAACGCGTCGACCGCCGCCTGGAGCGCCGCCTGCTCCTGCTCGCCGGTGATGCCGTGCATCAACCCGACGGCGCCGGAGCCTTCACCCCCGTCACCGCCGCCGTCTCCATCGCCACCGCACGCCGCCGCGAACAGAGCGATGGCCGCCGTCGCTGCCAGCGTCCGCCTGATGTCTCGTCGTGCTGATCTCACGTGGGTTCCTCCTGCGTGGGGTGCCGCGCGACGGGTGGTCAGCGCAGTGTCTTCCCGGTCTCGTGGTCGAAGAAGTGCAGGTGTTCGGTCCGGAAGCCCAGATCCTTGTTCTCGCCGACCTTCGGCGGGTTCCCCGGCGCGAAGCGAGCGGTGAAGGTCTGGCCGCCGGACGCTGCCTGGCGCTTGAGGTCCTCGAAGGCTTCCTCGTCGTCGATGGCTTCACGCATGTCGTCGGACACGATGGGTGGCGACTGGGTCTTGAAGTGGACGAGCATCTCCGCACCGAGCATCTCGACGAGGGTGATCTCGCGACCGTTCCAGACCTGGTCGGGCCCGACGTCCTCCGCCAGCGCGAAGTGCTCGGGACGCATCCCGACCGCGACCTGGCCGCCGTCGTGATCGGCCGCGTGGGGGTACTTGTCGAGCGCCCGCTCGTCGACCCGCATCGTGGTCGACCCGCCGTCGAGTTCGACGAAGACCTGCCCGTCCCGCTTACGGACGGTCGCCTCCGCGAGGTTCATCGACGGCGAACCGATGAAGCCGGCGACGAACAGGTTGTCGGGTGAGTCGTAGAGGGTCTGCGGCGCATCGACCTGCATCAGGTGACCGGCCTTCAGGACCGCGACCCGGTCGCCCATCGTCATCGCCTCGACCTGGTCGTGGGTGACGTAGACGGTGGTGACGCCGAGGCGGTCCTGGATGGCGGCGATCTCGGCACGCATCTGGACGCGGAGCTTGGCGTCGAGGTTCGACAGCGGTTCGTCCATCAGGAACGCCTGGGGGCTACGGACGATGGCGCGACCCATGGCGACGCGCTGACGCTGCCCACCCGAGAGGGCCTTCGGCTTGCGTTCGAGGTACTCGGTGAGTCCGAGGATGTCGGCCGCCTTGCCGACCCGTTCCTCGATCTCCTCCTTCGGCACCTTGGCGAGCTTGAGCGCGAACCCCATGTTGTCGGCGACCGACATGTGGGGGTAGAGCGCGTAGCTCTGGAACACCATCGCGATGTCGCGCTCCTTCGGCGTCAGGTCGTTGACGACCCGGTCACCGATGGTGAGCTTGCCGGAGGTGATGTCCTCGAGCCCGGCGACCATCCGCAAGGCGGTCGATTTCCCGCACCCGGACGGACCGACCAGGATGACGAACTCCTCGTCTTCGACCTCGAGGTTGAGGTCGAAGACCGCCTGGGTCCCGTCGGGGTAGATCTTGTTCACGTCCTCGAAGACGACCTTCGCCACGTCCAAGCCCTCCCTGCCGGCGCGACCCGGAGGTCGACGCGCTCTCCCGCGACCACCCTGCCACCAGGGGCCGCGTCCCGGCAAGCGCCAGTTCCCGTCTCGGCGGTGCCGGTCCTCGACTCGACGCTAGTCACCGCACCGGCGTTCGGCAGCCGTCCATCGGACCGGGCGTTCAGGGGTCGACGTAGCGACGACGCGACGCGCTCTGGCAGGGTGCGGCGAGGTGCGCCGTTCCCGGCGACCGAGGCGACGAGAGGAGCGACACGTGACGTCCTGGTGGAGCGGTGCGGTGGGCTACCAGATCTACATCCGCTCGTTCTCCGACAGCGACGGCGACGGGGTCGGGGACCTCGCGGGCATCCGTGCCCGCCTGTCGTACCTCGCCGATCTCGGCGTGGACATCGTGTGGATCACCCCGTTCTACCCCTCCCCGGGTGCTGACCACGGCTACGACGTCGCCGACTACACCGGCGTCGACCCGATGTTCGGTTCGCTCGACGACGTCGCGGCGCTGGTCTCCGAGGCGCACGACCTCGGCCTCCGCATCGTCATCGACCTCGTCCCCAACCACTCCTCGGATCAACACCCCTGGTTCGTGGACGCTCGCAGCGGGCCCGACGCCCGTCACCGTGACTGGTACGTGTGGCGCGAGGGTGGTCCCGACGGGAGCCCCCCGAACAACTGGGTGAGCAACTTCGGCGGCCCGGCGTGGACCTACGACGAGCCGTCCGGCGAGTGGTTCATGCACCTGTTCCTGCCGGAGCAACCCGACCTCAACTGGGCCAACGAGGAGGTGCGTGACGCGTTCGACGACGTGCTCCGCGCCTGGGCCGAGCTCGGCGTCGACGGCTTCCGCATCGACGTGGCTCACTCGCTGATCGAGCACCCCGACTTCCTCGACAACCCCCTGCGCGGCGCCCCTCCGCCTCCCGGCGCATCGCCATCGGAGGTCTTCGACGCCTACGACCACGTCCACGACCAGGACCGACCGGAGGTCCTCGACATCTACCGGCGCTGGTCGCGCGTGCTCGAGAGCCACGACGGGCTGCTCCTCGGCGAGGTCTACCTGCTCGACACCGACGAGGTCGCCCGGTACGTCCGTGACGGGGACGGGCTCGACCTCGCGTTCTGCTTCCCGGTGCTGCGCACCCCGTGGGATGCCGAGGCGATCCGCTCGATGCTCGAGCGCAGCGTCGCGGCCGGTGGTGACGCGTTCGCCTGGCCGCTGTCGAGCCACGACGATCCGCACGCCGCCACCCGCTTCGGCGGCGGAGAGGTCGGTGCCCGCAGATCGGCGGCCTACTTCGCGCTGCTCTGCGCTCTTCCGGGCGTGCCCTTCCTCTACCAGGGCGACGAGCTCGGACTCGACGACGGCGAGGTCAGCGGCGCGTTCGCCGACCCCATCGCGGTCCGCAACCCCGGCGCGGTCGGACGTGACGGCAGCAGGACCCCGATGATCTGGGAACCGGGACCCGGACACGGTTTCACCACCGGCACCCCCTGGTTGCCGTTCGGCCGGCCGGACGCCGACGAGCACGCCGCATCGGTCCAGGCGGGCGATCCCGGCTCGGCGCTCGAGCGGACCCGCGCGTTGCTGGCCACCCGGCGGCAGCTACCCGACCTCCGCGACGACCTGACCGCCAGCTGGCCCGACGTTGACGGTCCGCTCGTGGCGGTCCGCCGCGGGTCGACGACCGCCGTGCTGCACGTCGCCGCCGATGGTGCGGACCAGGGTGCCGTCGCGACGTTCGAGGTCGGGGACGTCGAGCTCGTCCACGCCAGCGCCGATGGGGCCACCGTCGAGGACGGGGCCCTGCGCCTGCCACCGGACTGCACCGCGTTCGTCGTCGACCGGACGGCGCGGTCGTGATCCGACCGGCGGTCGTGGTCGCCGGGGAGGCCCTGATCGATCTCGTCCCCCGCGGCGACGCGTTGTGGCCGTCCGCGGCCGGATCACCCGTCAACGTCGCCGTGGGACTCGGGCGCCTGGGGGTCCTGACCGCGTTCTGCGGACCCGTGTCGACCGACGGCCTCGGTGACCTGATCGCGACCCGCCTCGACGACGCCGGGGTCGCCCTCGACCTGCTCACGCCGGTCGATCTGCCGACCACGCTCGCGGTCGTGCACCTCGATGCCGAGGGCCGCGCGGCGTACGGCTTCTACCTCGACGGCACCTCGGCGAGCGCGCCGTCCACCGCGACGCTGCCCGACGGCGCGGCCCTCCACGTCTCGTTCGGCGCCATCGGGGCCACGCACGCGCCCGCGGGCCGAGCTGCGGTCGCGATGCTGCGTCGGGAAGCGGGCCGCCGGGTCGTGAGCCTCGACCCCAACGTGCGCCCGACCGCCATCGGCGAGCTCGCCGAGACCGTCGCCGCGCTCGAGGAGGCCGTCACCGTGTGCGACCTCGTGAAGGTCAGCGACGAGGACCTCACCCACCTGTACCCGGACGAGGACCCCCTCGACGTTGCCGAGCGGTGGGCCGGGACGGGTCCGGCCCTCGTGGTGGTGACCCGCGGCCCGGATGGCGCGGTGGCGTTCGGCGCGGCGGGGCACCTCGAGGTGGTGGGGCGTCCCGTCGAGGTCGTGGACACCGTCGGCGCCGGAGATGCCTTCACCGCCGGTCTGCTCGCTCGACTGGCGGAGAGCGGCCACCTCGACCGCCGGGCGCTGCGAGCCGCCGACCCGGCAACGATCACGGACGCGCTGTCCCACGCGGTGCACGTGGCCACGATCACGTGTGGCCGTGAGGGTGCGGACCCGCCGACGGCGGCTGAGCTCACCGCGAGCTGACAACGACGCACCGGGCGGACCACCCGCGGTCACCGGTCCCGGGCGGGGAGGGCGCTTCAGTCGTCGCTGCGTAGGGCCGCGAGCCGTTCCTCACCCGGGTCCTGGTCGGCGTAGGACCAGTCGGGTTGCTTCAGGTGGTAACGCTCCTGGAAGGTGACCGTGCCGGTCGCCTCGTCGATGTGCTCGATCAGCGGCACGGGCAGGTCCGCGGGCGTGGGCTCACCCGCCTCGACCGTCGCGACGAACTCGTCGACGAACGCGTCCACCGCGGACCCGACGAGGGCCTGGGAGCCGACGGGCAGGTAGCACCGGTTCTGGTCGGTGACGGTGTGCGAGCGCACGACCATCCGTTCGAGGTCGGTCTGGGTCGCCTCGCCGCGCTGCATCGACGCGAGGATCGCGTCCATCTCGCCGTTGCCGAGCTTGCAGGCGTTGCACTGCCCGCACGACTCGATCGCGAGGAAGTGGATGAGCGTGGCCAGCACGTCGACGATCGAGCGCGACGAGTCATAGACGACGTACCCGCCCGACCCGAGGCCCGTCCCCGCCTCGCGCATCGCGTCGAAGTCGAGGGGCGTGTCGAGCATCGCCGGGGTGATCAACCCGCTGCTGGTCCCCGGCGCGACGACCTTGATGTCACGGGCGCCAGCGATGTCGACGAGCAGGGTGCGCAGCGGGGTGCCGAGCGCGAGCTCGTAGGTCCCGGGGCTCTCGACGTCGCCGACGACGGTGAACAGCATCGTCCCCGGTGAGGCCTCCGTGCCCGCCTCCCGGAAGCCGTCGGGCCCGTCCGCCACGATGCGTGGCAGGTGCGAGAACGTCTCGACGTTGTTCACCACCGTCGGGTTCGGCGAGGTGGCCGTCGAGAAGAGACCCTCCTCGTAGGGACGGACCACGCGAGGCAGCGGGAGCTCACCCTCGATGACCTTGAGCATCCCCGTCTCCTCGCCGAACAGGTACGCGTCCGGGCCGAGGACCAGCTCGATGCGGTCGGCACCGGCCCAGCCGGCCTCGCGCACCTCCGTCAGGGCGGCGCTGAGTGCGGCGACCGGCTGCGTGAACTTGGCCTTGGTCCCGACGTACGCCGCGGACGCACCGGTCGCGTGCAGGGCGATGCAGACCCCCTCGAGGAACGCGAACGGCTGCTGCTCGAGCAGGACACGGTCCTTGTAGGTCCCTGGCTCACCCTCGGCGCCGTTGGCGACCAGCGTCGGGGCCACGCCCGCTGCGGCGGCGTTCTCGAGGACACCTCGCCACTTGCGAGCCGTCGGGAACCCCGCACCGCCCCGACCCCGCAGGCCCGCCTGGTCGACGAGCTCGGTCACCTCGTCGGGCTCGAGCGTGAGTGCCCGCTGCAGACCCCGGCCGCCACCTGCGGCGAGGTGGTCGTCGAGCGAGCGGACGGGTCCTTCGGGGAGGAGACGATCGGTGTCGCGAACCACGGGGTGTCCTCTACGGGGGAACGGACGGCACACGAGCGGTCGAGCGGTCGAGCGGTCGAGGTCGAGCGCGTGCACCTGTGCGGTGAGCATGCCTGGTCGCGGGCCACGACGCCGAGGGCGAGCACCGACACCCGGCTACGGTCGCTGCCCGCGGACGACGGTCCGCACCGCACCGCACCGCACCGCACCGCACCGCACCGCTTCGGAAGGAGCCCTCGTGCCGTACGCCGACGTCAACGGTCAGCGCCTGTTCTACGAGGACACCGGCGGTGACGGCCCACCGTTGGTGTTCAGCCACGGCTTCCTGATGGACCACGAGATGTTCCGCCACCAGGTCGCCGAGCTCGCGCCGAGGTACCGGGTCGTCACCTGGGACGAACGCGGTTTCGGTCGGACCGAGACCGACGGGCAGCCGTTCTCCTACTGGGACTCGGCGCGTGACCTGTTCGGACTGCTCGACACGCTCGGCATCGAACGGGCGGTGCTCACCGGGATGTCCCAGGGCGGCTACCTGTCGTTGCGTGCAGCCCTGCTGCACCCCGACCGGGTCCGTGCGCTGGTCCTGATCGACACGCAGGCGCCGCCGGAGGACGACGACAAGATCGCCGGGTACCGGGCGATGATCGACACCTGGGTCGAGAACGGCTACCAGGAGGAGCTCGCCACGGTCGTCGCCGGGCTCATCATCGGCGATCCGGACGAGGAACCGCGGTGGAAGGCCAAGTGGGCCGAGTGGCCCGCGGAACGGCTGGTCACGGCAGCACCGGCGCTGCTCGACCGCGATGACATCAGCGACCGCCTCCACGAGATCGACGCCCCGACGTTGATCGTCCACGGCTCCCAGGACCTCGCCATCCCGGTCGAACGGGCCGAGCAGCTCCGGGACGGCATCCGCGACAGCCGCGGCCTGGTCGTGGTCGAGGGCGCGGCGCACGCGACCAACCTCTCCCACCCGGACGAGGTCAACGCCGCGCTCCGCGACTTCCTCGAGGGCCTCCCCGCCTGACGACCCCGCTACGTGCGACTTTCCGGGCTGGGCCCCAGGGAGTTGCAGCCCCGAGGCGGCATGTGCGGATCCGACGCGCCTCGTTGACAACTCCCTGGGCTCAGGCCCAGGGAGTTGTCCGAACGAGCTGACGGACCCTCGGCTGCCCGCGCGCCGACCGGGTGCCACGGACGTTCTCGGTCCGCTCCCCGCAGTGTCTATCCACAGGCTCGAGAGCCGGCTCCCCCCAAGGGCCCGCTGCGCATCCATCATCTGCGCATGCGACTCCCCGAGGAAGCCATCAAGCTCTGCGAGGCCCAACGTGGCGTGCTCGCTCGTCACCAGCTCCGACGGTGGCTGCCACAGCACGTCATCGACGACCTCCTCCGGAACGGACACCTGGAACGTCTGGAGCACGGCGTCACCCGGATCCCGGGCAGCGCGCCGTTGCCTGAGCAGGCCGCTTTCGCAGCCGCCTTGCGAGCTCGGCCGCTTGCAACGGTCACGGGTCCGCTCGTCCTCCACCTCTTCCAGGTGCCGTCGTTCATCGGCTCCGAAGCGTTCGAGATCCTCCTGCGCCCCCACCGCAGGATCTGTGGCGTCGAGTTCCCGTGCCGCCGCGACCCTGACCCAGGCCGGGCGGTGGCGGTGCACGGCGAGGTCCGCACGACCGGCCCGCTCGATGCGCTCATCGATGCGGCCGGTGACGCCTCCGAGCGTGACCTCAGGCTCGCCTTGGACCACCTGCGCCACCGCAACCTCGTCACCCTCGACCGACTCCGACGACGGGTCGAGCAGCTTCGTGGTCTCACACCCGGTGCCGAACGGCTCGAGGAGGTTCTCGACCGGGCTGGCGGGGCGGAGATCGAGAGCGAGGGTGAGCGCATGCTCGCGCCGATCCTCGCCGGCTTCGAACCTCGGTTCGAGCCACAGGTCTGGGTGACCCCACGGCGGCGGGTCGACTTCTACTCGCGACGCTGCCGGTACGGCTACGAGTACCTCGGCGAGGTCGACCACGCCTACGTCGCCGCGCGCCTCGAGGATGACGCCCGCGACACCGAACTCCGCGAGGAGGGCATCCGCCTCGGCTACGTCACCAAGCACGACCTGCGTGAGCCGGTCGCCCTCGTCGCAACGATGGCTGGAACGCTCACGGTCCGAGCACACGAGCTCGGTGTCCTCCCGCCTGTGGCGGTTCGACCGCTCGCCACGACCGCGAGCTCCACCTGATCCACTCGACCGACCGGTGCGACCTCCTGGGCCGGGACCCAGGGACGTGCGGAGCCACTGGCGCGGGGCGGCCTCAGATGCAACTTCCTGGTCTGGGGTCCAGGTAGTTGCAGGAGCAGCGGCGTGCACCCAGCCGCACACGCAACTTCCTGGGCTGGAGCCCAGGAAGTTGCGGTGGAGGGGTCCGGGCGGCGGGCCCGGATGCCCAGCCCGCCGGGCGGCGCGCCGGGCGTGCCGGCGAACGTCAGCTGTCGACCGGGCCGAGGGTGTCCTCGAGGAGCTGCTCGAGCTCCTGGCCGTGGACCACCGACTGACCGGCAGCGGGTGAGGCCGACGGGACGCGGGCGGCGTGGCGCAGCTGACGGCCGTCCCCGAGCTCGTCGAGCAGGTTCCAGAGCCGGCCGTCCACGAAGCTCCACGGCCCCATGTTCGACGGCTCCTCCTGCACCCAGACGACGTCCTCGGCGTTCGGGTAGCGCGAGAGGATGTCGCGGAGCTGGGTCAGCGGGAACGGGTAGAGCTGCTCGACGCGGACGACCGGCACGTCGAGGCCGCGTTCGTCGCGTTCTGCCACGATGTCGTAGGCCACCTTGCCGGAGCACAGCACGACGGTCCGGGCCGCTTCCGGGTCCCGCGGCTCGTCGGCGGCGTCGGAGAACGCCGGGTCGTCGAGGGTCTCGCGGAAGGACCCGGAGGTGAACTCGGACAGGTCGCTGAAGGCGTTCGGCGACCGCAGCAGCGACTTCGGCGTGAAGATCACCAGTGGCTTGCGGACATCACGGTGCATCTGCCGACGCAGGACGTGGAAGTACTGCGCCGCGGTCGTGGCGTTGACGACCTGGATGTTGTCCTCGGCCGACAGGATCAGGAAACGCTCGATGCGGGCCGAGCTGTGTTCGGGGCCCTGCCCTTCGAAGCCGTGCGGTAGCAGCAGCACGAGACCGGAGGTGTCGTCCCACTTGTCCTCGGCGGCGACGATGAACTGGTCGATGACGATCTGGGCACCGTTGACGAAGTCGCCGAACTGCGCCTCCCAGCAGACCAGGGCGTCCTTGTCCTCAACCGAGTAGCCGTACTCGAACCCGAGCGCCGCGTACTCGCTCAGGAACGAGTCGTAGATGAACCACTTGCCCTGGTCCTCGGACAGGTTCGCGAGCGGCAGGTACTCCTCGCCCGTGTGGAAGTCGACCTGTACGGCGTGCCGCTGGGAGAACGTGCCGCGGCGGGAGTCCTGGCCAGCGACCCGCACGTTGATATCCTCGAGGAGCAGTGACCCGAACGCCAAGGTCTCCCCGAGCGCCCAGTCGATGGTTCCCGACTCGTAGCGTTCCCGGGCCTTCTTGAAGATGCGGTCGAGCTTGGGGTGGCGTGAGAACCCGTCGTGCACGTCGAACTGCACCGAAGCGATGCGGTCGAGGTCCTCCTGCTCCACCCCGGTCTCGACGGCGGGCAGCAGCTCGGTCGATTCCTCGGGACGGATGGCCTTCGGCGGCTCGGGCGGCGCGGCCTGCTTGGTCTCGTCGAACGCGGCCTGCAGACGCTCCTCGAAGTCGGCGAGGAACTCCTCGGCCTGCTCGATGGAGATGTCGCCGCGCCGCACGAGCCGTTCGGTGTAGAGCTTGCGCAAGGAGCGGCGGTTGTCGATGATCTCGTACATCTGGGGCTGGGTGAACGACGGGTCGTCGGTCTCGTTGTGTCCGTGTCGCCGGTAGCAGACGAGGTCGATCACCACGTCGCGGTGGAACCGCTGGCGGTAGTCGAACGCCAGCCGAGCGACGCGGACCACCGCTTCGGGGTCGTCACCGTTGACGTGCAGCACGGGGGCATGGATCGCCTTGGCCACGTCGGTCGCGTAGAACGACGAGCGTGACGAGTCCGGCGAGGTGGTGAAGCCCACCTGGTTGTTGATCACCACGTGGACCGTCCCGCCGGTCCGGTAGCCGCGGAGCTGCGAGAGGTTGAGCGTCTCGACGACCACGCCCTGGCCGGCGAACGCGGCGTCACCGTGCATCAGCAACGGCAGCACCGGGAAGACGCCCTCGTCGCCGCGGTCGTAGCGGTCCTGCATGGCCCGCGCCACGCCCTCGACGACCGGGTCGACGGCCTCGAGGTGGGACGGGTTCGGCAGCAGCCGGAGCGCGGCCTCGTTGCCGGAGCGAGCGGTGTAGGTGCCCTCGGTGCCGAGGTGGTACTTGACGTCGCCCGAGCCCTGCACGGTGTCGGGGTCGATGTGCCCCTCGAACTCCCCGAAGATCTGGGCGTGCGACTTGCCCACGATGTTCGACAGGACGTTGAGCCGGCCGCGGTGCGCCATGCCCATGACGATGTCGGAGATGCCGTCGTCGGCTGCAGCCTCGCAGACGGCGTCGAGCAGCGGGATGAGCGCTTCCGCGCCCTCGAGCCCGAACCGCTTCTGACCGGTGTACTTGGTGTGTAGGAACGACTCGAACGCTTCCGCGGAGTTGAGTCGCTCGAGGATCCAGGCCTGGTCCTCCGACGGCACGTCCTCGTGGACGCCCTCGACCTGGTCCCGGATCCACTGCTTCTGTTCCGGGTCGAGCACGTGGCCGTACTCGATGCCGATCGTGCGGCAGTACGCGTCGCGCAAGACCCCGAGGATCCTGCCGAGCGGCCGCTTGCCCACCGTGCCACCGACATCGCTGACGAACTCGCGATCGTTGTCCCAGATCGACAGCCCGTAGTAGGTGGGGTCGAGCTCGGGATGCATCTCGGCATCACGTTGCCGGAGCGGGTCGAGGTCAGCGATGAGGTGGCCACGGACCCGGTACATGTTGGCGAGCTGGCCGACCTTCATCTGCTTCTCGAGCAGATCGTCCTCGGACCCCATGGCCGAGGAGTCGGTCCGCCACCGGGCGGGCTCGTACGGCAGCCCGAGCGAGCGGAAGACGTCGTCGTAGAACCCGTCCTCGCCGAGCAGCAGCTCGTGGACACGCTTGAGGTACAGCCCCGACTCGGCCCCCTGGATGACCCGGTGGTCGTAGGTCGAGGTGAGGGTGATGACCTTGCCGACACCGAGCTTGGCGAGGGTGCGAGGGTCGGCGGCCTGGTAGCCCGGCGGGTAGTCGATCGAGCCGACCCCGAAGATCGCGGCCTGACCGGCCATCAAGCGCGGGATCGAGTGGACCGTGCCGATGGTCCCCGGGTTGGTGATCGTGATCACGCCGCCGCTGAACATCGCCGGGTCGAGCTTCTTGGTGCGGATCTTGCGGATGATCTCCTCGTAGGCGCGCAGGAACGCCTCGAACGAGAGGGTGTCGGCGTCCTGGATGACGGGCACCAGCAGGGAGCGGCTGCCGTCGTCGTTCTCGATGTCGACGGCGAGGCCGAGCCCGAAGCTCTCGGCCTGCACGACCGCGGGCTTGCCGTCGACCTCGGCGAAGACCTTGGTCATCGCCGGGACGTCCTTGGCGGCCTTCACCATCGCGTAGGCGATCAGGTGGGTGAAGGAGACCCTCCCGCCCCGGGTGCGACGCAGGTAGTTGTTGACGATGGTCCGGTTGACCTCGAGCAGCTTCGCCGGCACGTCACGGACCGAGGTCGCCGTCGGGACGCCGAGCGAGGTCTCCATGTTGTCGACGATGCGGGCACCCGCTCCGCGCAGGCGTTGCGGTTCGGGTCCGTCCTCGGAGAGGGTCGCCGCCGCCCGGGGGCGCGCGGGTGCGGCAGCGTCCTTGGCCTCCTTGGCCGCGCCGTTGGAGCTCGCGCGTTCCGCGTCGTCCGCCTTCCCCTTCGGAGCGTCGGTCCGTGGCGCACCCGACTCGCCGGAGACGTCGTCGGCACCGTCGGGTCGGTAGTCGGCGAAGAAGTCCCGCCAGGATGCCGACAACGAGTCGGGGTCCTGGCGGTACTGCTCGTACATCTCCTCGACGAGCCAGGCGTTCAGCTCGGACCGCGAGCTGGAGGGTGCGTCCGGGGTGCGTGCCACGTGGCGGGCTTTCGGTGACGCGGCGGGGACCGCGGAAGGGAGCAGGGCGGGCTCGGGACGCGCGGTGGCGGTGTCCGACGAGGTCCGAGGCGAACGGACCCGGACAGCCCCTGTCGCGCGCGATCGAACCTACCGCCGCACCCCCCGTCAAGCCGGACCGGGGTTGGGACGTCCGACCGTGGAACCCGTCGGTGCCAGCGAACGTCCCACCGGCCATCGCCCACCGCCCCCATCAGCTCGGAGCCCCCGTGAAGTCCGACGCGAACCGTCCCCCCACCCCGCAGCGGCGACGCCGTGGGATCGCCGCGGTCCTCGCGCTGCTCACCCTCCTCACCGCGTGCTCCGCAGCGGACGAGGCGGCGACGGATACCTCTGCCGAGGCACCGGCGGTCGACCGCGACTGGGCCGACGGCGAGGCTTCCGGTGGCGGGGAGGAGGCCGAGGGGCTCGACGACGCCGTCGAGCCCGGCGGTGGCACCACCGGAGAGCCAGCACCGGCGCCCGAACTGGCCGCGCTCGGACGCGAACGGATCCGCACGGCGTGGATCACGCTCGAGCTCGAGGACCCCGAAGCCGCGGTCGCCGAGGTGGCGGACGCCGCGGAGGCCAACGGGGGCTTCGTCGCGCTGGCCGACCTGGCGCGCGACGACCACTCAGGAGAGCTGCACGGCACCGTGACCGTCCGCGTGCCGAGCGCGGCCCTCCTCGAGACGCTGGACGCCTTCGAGGCCCTCGCCGTGGACGCCCCCGTCCGTCGGATCGAGGAGCAGGACGTGGGTGCACAGCTGACCGACCTCCGCGCGCAGCTGACCAACCTCACCGCCTACGAGGGCGAGCTGCGCGAGCTGCTCACCGAGGTGCGCGCCGGCACCTCGGACCCCGACGACCTGCTGCCGATCGTCGAGCGGCTGCAGTCGGTCCGCTCCGACATCGACCGCATCCGCGCCCAGCGTGACGGTCTCGAGGAGCGGGTGGCACTGTCGACCATCACCGTGACGCTCACCTCGACGCGCAGCGCGACCCCCATCCCCACCTCGAGCTGGGCGCCCCTGCGGACCCTCCAGGAGGCGGTCGCCGCCACCGGTCGGGCACTCGCCGCCGTAGCCGATGCGGCCATCTGGCTGGTGGTCACCGCGCTGCCCATCGCGCTGATCCTCCTCGGCCCGCCGCTGCTGATCTGGCGGTGGCTCCGACGCCGCTCGGACGACGCCCACGTCGGACACGTGCCGACGGGACCCCCGGCGGTCGACGGGCCCCCACCGCCGACCGGCTGAGGCCTCGCTAGCGTCGCCCCGGACGCGACTCCCGGGAGGTAGCGGTTGCGCCAGGTCCTGGCGGGTCTCGCCGCGATCCTCGTGCTCGGCGCCGCCGTGTTCGTCGTCCTGCGGGCGCTCGACGCGAACGACCCCACGCAGGAGACGGCGGCTGACGTCCCCGCGGAGACCGTCGACGCCTACCTCGACGCCTGGGAACGCGGCGACCACGACGCGATGGCCGAGCTCGTCCGCGACCCACCCGAGGTCTTCGTCACCGCCCACGAACAGCTGCGCGATGGCCTCGCCCTGCAGGCGCTGATCACCGAGCGCATCGCCCTGGCCGAGGACGTCGACGGTCGGGCGACCGCGACCGTCACCGTCACCGCCGACCTGCCCACCGTGGGAGAGCTCGGCTGGGAGGTCGAGCTTCGCCTGCTCCGCGAGCGTGGACGCTGGGGGATCGCCTGGGAGCCGGCCTCGCTCCACCCCGACTGGCGGCCCGGTCTGCGCTTCGTCACGACGACCGTCGAGGTCGACCGCGCCCCCATCCTGGCCACCGACGGCACACCGCTGGCGGGGCCGGGGCAGCGGGTGACCTTCGGGGTCGAACCCGGCGCGGTCAGCAACGTCGACGAGGTCGTCGCCGCGTTCGAGGCGGCGATCCCGGGCAGTGGCGACACCGCTGCCCGCGTGCTCGGCCAGCGCGGGCTCGTCGACGGGTGGTTCTACCCGGTGGTGTCGCTGTCCGCGGACGAGGCACGGGACGCCGGACCGAGCGTCGTCGGCGTGGCCGGGATCCTGCGCCGGACCGAGGACGGCGCGAGGTCGCTGCTGGCCGACGGGTTCGCGGTCCACGTGGTCGGTCGCACCGGAGAGGCCACCGCCGAGGAGCTCGAGCGGCTCGGCCCGCCCTACGAGCCCGGCGACATCGTGGGCCGTTCCGGTCTGGAGCAGGCGCTCGAAGCCGACCTCACCGGGCGTGAGCTGATCCAGGTCGAGCTGCGTGACGGCGAGTCCGGTCCGGTCCGCGCGACGCTCGCGACCGTGGACGCCGACGGGGGTCCCACCGCCGGTCCGCTCACCACCACCCTCGACGTCACCGTCCAGCGCGCCATCGAGAACACGCTGCTCGGTCGCGACAGCGGCGCCGCCATCGTCGTGGTCGACACCGAGGATGGCGCCATCCGCGGCAGCGCGAGCCGGCCGCTCGACGAGTTCGACCGGGCCCTGCAGGGCCGGTACCCGCCCGGGCCCGCGTTCGCCCCCGTCGTGATCGACGCCTGGGTCGCTGCCGGCGGGGACCCGACCGACGACGTCGACTGCCCGGCCGAGGCGGTGCACGCCGGCCGACGCGTCGAGAACGTGGCCGGTGCGGACCTCGGCCGCGTCCCCCTGGCCGTCGCTGCGACCGGCGGCTGCGCCACCTCGCTGGCTGCGCTCGGCGCGGAGCTCGGCGCTGGTCCGCTCGGCGAGGCGGCTGCCCGGTTCGGCGCCGGCCGGGACCTCGACCTGCCCCTGTTCAGCAACGGGTTGTCGTTCCCGGACCCGGTCGACCTCGGCGAGGCGACCGTCGCCGCCAGCGGCCAGGGACGCGTCGAGGTGTCACCCCTGCACGCCGCCACGGTCGCGGCGGCCGCCGCGACCGGCCGTTGGTCACCCCCCTACCTGCTCGAGGACGCGGGAGCAGGTGACGGACCACGCGACGGCACGGCGCTGGCACCGGGGGCGCTCGACGGGACCCGCCGGCTGCTCGTGGCGAGCGACGAGGTCGAGGGCCTCGCGGGGTTCGCCGCCACCGCCGCCGGCCTCGACGGCGTGGTGCACTCGTGGTTCCTCGGGACCGTCGACGACCTCGCGATCGCCGTCCTCGTGGAGGACGACGGCAGCGACGGATCGGCAGCAGGGCTGGCCGTCCGCTTCGCGCGGGAGCTGATGGCGCTCGCCGACGCTCCCGTCGACGGGTCGCGCTGAACGCCCGGGAGGGCCCGGGTTCGCCTCGCCAGGACCTGGACCGGAGGTGACCGACGTGCCCACGCTGACGCTCACCGGGGACGCCCCCGCGGACGAGCTGCTGTCCGACAACGCCTTCGCCCTGCTGATCGGGATGCTGCTCGACCAGCAGATCGCGATGGAACTGGCCTTCGTCGGGCCCCACCGGCTCGCCGAACGGCTCGATGGCGATCTGACCCCCGGGTCGGTGGCCGCGACCGACCCGGACGACCTCGAGGCACGGTTCCGACGGAAGCCGGCGATCCACCGGTACCCCGGGTCCATGGCCAAGCGGGTCCACGCCCTGGCCGAGCACCTCGTCGACCACCACGGGGGCGACGCCGGAGCCGTCTGGCGCGGTGCGGCGACGTGACCGACCCGGCCACCCTCACCAAGGTCCGCGAGTTCAAGCAAGCGCGCAAGGCGGCGGCGAAGGCCGCGAAGAACGCCGACTGAGTAGCGCCCGAACGCGAGGCGCCGAGCGGCGGACGTCAGGCCTCCGGCACGATCGACAGGCGGAACAGCAGCAGCGTCGCGAGCCCGATGGCCACGATGCCGAATGGCGCCCACCCCCAACCTCGGCTCCAGGGCCAGACCGGGAGAGCACCGAACGCCAGCAGGCCGATGACGACGAGCGGGATGAGGTTGGCCACGAGCGGCTCCGTCGAGGTGTCGACGCGACGCTACCTGGACGGCCGACCGATCCCCCGCCGGCGACGGCAGTAGCGTGCGCACCGTCCCCCGTCCCGCGAGCGGCCCCACCCCACCCCGGGGACCGCTCGGAACCCGGCCGAGGCCCATCCGATGAAGCTCGCCATCCTGTCGCGCAACTCCTCGCTCTACTCGACGCGACGCTTGAAGGAAGCGGCTGAGGCACGCGACCACGAGGTCCGCGTCCTCGACTACCTGCGGTGCGTCATCGACATCACCTCGCACCGCCCAGCCATGCACTACGGCGGCTCCGAGCTGGCGCCGCTCGACGCGGTCATCCCCCGCATCGGCGCCACCCACACCTTCTACGGCACCGCGGTGGTCCGGCAGTTCGAGATGATGGGCGTCTACCCGACCGTCGAATCGCAGGCCATCAGCCGGTCGCGCGACAAGCTGCGTTCCCTGCAGCTGCTGGCCGCCGAGGGCGTCGGGCTCCCCGTCACATCCTTCGCGCACTCGACCAAGGACATCGACGGGCTCATCTCACTCGTCGGCGGGGCGCCGGTCGTGATCAAGCTGCTCGAAGGCACCCAGGGGATGGGGGTGGTCCTCGCGGAGACCAAGAAGGCCGCGGAGTCGGTCATCGGCGCGTTCCGGCAGCTCGATGCCAACATCCTCGTGCAGGAGTTCATCAAGGAGTCACGCGGCACCGACATCCGCGCCTTCGTCGTGGGCAACAAGGTCGTGGCCGCCATGGAGCGGACCGCCGCTCCCGGCGAGTTCCGCTCGAACGTGCACCGCGGTGGCGAGGCCAAGCGCGTCAGGCTCACACCCGAGGAACGGTCGATCGCCAAGCGTGCCGCCAAGATCCTGGGTCTGAACGTGGCCGGTGTCGACCTCATGCGCTCGAACCACGGCCCGGTCGTCCTCGAGGTCAACTCCTCCCCAGGCCTCGAGGGGATCGAGGGCGCGACCGGGATCGACGTGGCGACCAAGGTCATCGAGTTCGTCGAGACCCACGCCGAGGTGAAGGCCACCACCCGGGCACGGAAGAAGGCCTAGCGCCGAGCGGGAAGGCCGAGCGCTCCGGTCCCACTCGGGTCAGCCGTCGACGCGATCAGCCTCCACGGCGTCCCAGCTCTTGCGCGCCGCGATCAGCACGGGGTCCCAGACCGGCGAGAACGGCGGCGCGTACGACAGGTCGACGTGGAGCAGGTCGTCGACGTGCATGTGGTTCCACAGGGCCGTCGCCAGCACGTCGATGCGCTTGGCCGACCCCGCTTCGCCGACGATCTGCCCACCGAGCAGACGGCCGGTGTGGCGCTCCGCGATCAGCTTCACCGCGATCGGTTCGGCGGTCGGCCAGTACCCGGCGGTGGTCGTCGACTCCACCACCACGCAGACCGGTTCGTACCCGGCGGCGCGCGCGTCGTCCTCGCCGAGACCCGTGCGGCCGATCTCGACACCGCACAGCTTGGTGATAGCGGTCCCGAGCACCCCGGGGAAGGTCTCGTACCCGCCACCGAGGTTGATCCCGGCGACGCGGCCGGTCTTGTTGGCGATGGTCCCGAGCGCGATGGCGGCGGGTCGGCGCGTGACCAGGTGGTGCACCTCGGCGCAGTCACCGGCCGCCCAGACGCCGTCGACCGGCGTCCGCTGCCGGACGTCGACCACGATGCCGCCGGTCGCGCCGGTGGGGATGCCCGCGTCGCGGGCGAGATCGCTGTTCGGGCGGGTCCCGGTCCCGAGCACGACCACATCGGCCACCAGCTCGCCCGCGTCGGTGACGACGGCGCGCACCCGGCCGGCCTCGTCGTGCTCGATCGCCGAGACGGCGGTCGACACGTGCAGCTCGATGCCCATGCCGGCCATCGCGGCGGCGATCCGGTCACCCATGTCGGGGTCGATGGTGCTCATCGGACGCGGCGAGCGTTCGACGACGTGGACCTCGATACCTCGGGTGACGAACGCCTCAGCGATCTCGAGGCCGATGTAGCCCGCGCCGACCACGACCGCCCTCGGAGCACGATCGAGCTCCAGCCCGGCGAGGTGGTCGATGATCGCCTGCCCGTCGTCGAGGGTCTGCACCCCGAAGACAGCCGGCCCGTCGATCCCCGGCAGGTCCGGTCGCTGGGGTGACGCCCCGGTGGCGATCAGCAGCTGGTCGTAGCCGTGGTCGTCCTCGCCACCCGACCCGAGGTCTCGGACCCGCACCGTCCTCGCGGCGGTGTCGATCGCGACCACCTCGTGGTGGATGCGCGCGTCGATGTCCTGCCGCTCGCGGAACTCCTCCGGCGTGCGGACCACCAGCTCGGCGCGGGTGTCCACGACCTCGCCGATCCAGTAGGGGATGCCGCAGGCCGAGTACGAGGTGTCGCCCCCGCGTTCGAACACGACGATCTCGAGCTCGTCGGGTCCGCGGCGTCGGCGCGCCTGCGACGCCGCCGTCATACCCCCGGCGTCGCCGCCGATGACCACCAGACGTTCGGTCACGCTCCGTCTCCTCGTCGCGACCGAGGCTAGGGCGAGGTGGGAGCCGGTGAACGGGCTAGCGGTCCCGTCGGAGCACCGCAGCGAGGTGGTGGGTCAGCGGCGTGTCCGCGTGCGCCATCCACACGTCGTAGGTCAGGACGTCCCCGTCGAGCACGAACCTCCGGCGTACCTCCCGGACGTCCTTGGCGGTCCCCGCCCTGCCGACCGTCGTGGTCGAGAGGTCGAAGGTGGCCACGCCCGAGGCGTCGACGATCAGGCCACCTTCCTCGACCTCGACCAGGCCCGTCGGGTGGGCCAGCACGAACTCCACGCGCGTGCCACCGTCCGGGTCCACCCCGACCCCAGCCGCGGACGTGCTGGGCGGAACGAGGCGCAGGTAGCCCGACTCGGCGTGCATCGGGGCACCCGTCTCCGGGTGCGAGGTGCGTTGCGCGTAGGCGAGGAACGGCTTGCCGACGTGACCGACCGTCACCGTCTCGCGGTAGGTGAACGGGTCGATGGTGGGGTAGTCACCCCGCCCCTCACCGCTGAAGCTGCCGACGAGCCCGGCGATCGGCGCGAGGACGTCGTGGAGCAGCACGCCGACGTCGGGCTTGCCGGCGGTGGTCACGTGGCGGCTCCGGTGACGGCTTCGACTGGGCGCGCGAGGCTAGCGTCCAGCGACATGATCCTCTCCGTGCTCGGCATCGTCGGCGGTCTCGTCGTCCTCACGTTCGCGTCCGACCAGTTCGTGGTCGGCGCGGCGCGGGTCGCGCGTGTCCTGAAGCTGTCACCGATCCTGATCGGAGCCGTGGTCATCGGCTTCGGCACGTCCGCTCCCGAGATGCTGGTGTCCGGTCTGGCCGGCGCCCAGGGGTCGCTCGACATCGGGATCGGCAACATCATCGGCTCGAACGTCGCCAACCTCTCGTTGGTGCTCGGCGTGGCCGCGCTGGTCACCCCGATCGTCGTCCGCTCGCCGGTGCTCAAGCGTGAAGCTCCGATCGCGCTGATCGCCACGATCATCTTCGCTGTGGTGGTCCAGGGCGGCCTCGCGGGCGGCGAGGCGACGATCCTGCTCATCGTCCTCGTCGTGGGGTTGACCCTGATCATCCTCGGCGCACGCCGCGGTGGGGAGGACCAGCTCACCGCCGAGGTCGACGAGCTGGTGGTCCCCGGGATGTCGACGGGACGCGAGGTGCTGCGCACCCTGCTCGGCCTGGCGTTCACCCTCGGAGCCGCGCAGATCCTGGTGGTCTCGGCCGTGGACATCGCCGGACGGCTCGGGCTGGAGGAGGGGTTCGTCGGGCTGACGATCGTCGCCATCGGCACCTCGCTCCCCGAGCTCGCGACGGCCATCCAGGCCGCACGCAAGGGCCAGACCGACCTCATCGTCGGCAACCTGCTCGGCAGCAACCTGTTCAACGCTGGTGCCGTCGGCGCCGTGGCCGGCTACCTCGGCCCCGGCGCCCTCCAGGACCCCTCGCTCACCGGCACCGCCGTCTACCTCATGGTCGGCATCGCGGTCCTGGCGACCGCGTTCATGGTGACCGGCAGGCGCGTCGCGAGGTGGGAGGGCGCCACGCTGCTGCTCATCTACGTGGTCGCGGTCCCCCTGCTCGCCTGAACGCACCACCCGATCGGAGCACCCGTGGAGCTGCTGGTCCTCGAACACCACCCCACCACCGGGGTGTGTCGGTTCGGCGACGTCCTCGATGGCCGACGCGAGATGGTGCCCTGGCGTGCGGTCGACGTGACCGCCGGTGACGTCCAGCTGCCGAGGTCCTTCGACGAGGTCGCCGGCCTGGTGGTCATGGGCGGTCCCCAGTCGGTCACCGAGGCGCACCCCTGGCTCGAGGGCGAGCTCGACCTGCTCCGGCGTGCGGTCGACGCGGACCTGCCCGTGTTCGGTGTCTGCCTCGGTGCGCAGCTGCTGGCCGTCGCGACCGGTGGCACCGTCACCACCCGGCCGGTCCCCGAGATCGCCTTCGTCCCGCAGCGGCACACCCCGGTCGGTGGCGACGACGATCTGGCCGCGGGGTGGCCTGCCGGCGCTGCCACCTTCATCTGGCACGGGGACGAGATCACGGTCCTGCCTCCGGACGCCGTCCCGCTGCTGGAGGGCCCCGAACAGGTCACGGCCTGGCGGGTCGGCTCGGCGTTCGCGACGCAGGCCCACCCCGAGGTCGACACCGAGCAGATCGCCCGGTGGGTCGAGCTCGACGATCTCGATCAGCAGCTGGCAGCGGCCGGCACCGACGCCGAGGCGCTGCTCGCGGAGGCGGCTCGTCGCGAGCGCTTCGTCCTCGCGGCCGGACTGTCGCTGTTCGGCCGGTTCGTGGACGGACCGGTCCGGCGCCGCGTCACCGGCAGCAACCGCTGAACCCGATCAGCCCGCGCCTCCAGCGACCGCCGGCACGATCGACACGGTGTCGTCATCGCCGACGGGCGTGTCGAGGCCCTGCTGGGAGCGGACGTCCTCGTCGCGGACGAAGACGTGGACGAACCGCCGCAGCTCCCCCCGCTCGTCGAGGATGCGCTCGGCGATGCCGGGATGGATCGCATCCAGGCCCTGCACCACGGAGCGCAGGTCGCCGCCGGTCACCTCGACGACTCCCTCGCCGCCCGTCAGCCGGCGGAGCGGGGTGGGGATGCGGACGGTGGGCACACGCGCCTCCTCCGTCTCGACAGCGGCCGGGCGGGACGGTGGGACCGGGCTCCGGTGCTCGGCCAGGGTGCCACCCGACGGTCCGGGGACCAACCGGGCCGCCGCGCTGTGGTCCACTGGTGCCCCACCCCGCTCCCGGCCCGCGAGACCTCACGTGACCGACCGCACCGTCGATCGCTTCACGGCGCGCACCTGGTCGCACCACGACTTCGATGCGGACGCGCTCGCGGCGGAGAAGCGAGCGCGGTCCCTGACGGTGTCGGTGGTGATCCCGGCGCTCGACGAGGAGGCCACGGTCGGCACCGTCGCAGGCACGTTCGTCGAGGAGCTCGGCCACCGGGTCGGGCTGGTCGACGAGGTCGTCGTCGTCGACGCGGGCTCCACCGATCGCACGGCGGAGGTGGCTCGGGCGGCCGGTGCCCGCGTCGTCCAGCAGGACGCGATCCTGCCCGAGCTCGGCCCGGGGCGCGGCAAGGGCGAGGCGCTCTGGAAGGGGGTCGCCGCGACGGCTGGCGATCTCGTCTGCTTCGTCGACGCCGACATCGTCGACGTCGGACCCCGGTTCGTGGTCGGGCTGCTCGGTCCGTTGCTCGAGGATCCGGGCGTCCACTACGTCAAGGCCACCTACGACCGGCCGCTCGACCTCGGCCACGAGCTGCGTCCGACCGGTGGCGGCCGCGTGACCGAGCTGCTCGCACGCCCCGTCATCGACGCGTTCTGGCCGGAGCTCGCCTGGCTCGCGCAACCGCTGTCCGGTGAGTACGCCGGCCGGCGCGCGCTCCTCGAATCGCTGCCTTTCGTGCACGGGTACGGCGTCGAGCTCGGTCTGCTCGTCGACATCGCCGCGATGCACGGCGCCGACGTGATCGCCCAGGTGGACCTCGGACGTCGCGTCCACGTCCACCAACCGCTCGACGCGCTCGGGCGGATGGCTGCCGAGATCCTGCACGTGGCGGTCGACCGCCTCTCGCGACAGGGACGGTTGGTGCTCACCGACCCGCTCGCCCGCGACCTGCTGCAGCCCGTGCGCGACCTGACCGGCCAGCTCCACCTCGAACGCCACCCGATCGCGCCCTCCGAGCGGCCGCCTCTGCGGGACGTGCTCAGGTAGCGTGCGAGGTGTCCGCCGCTGGGACGCACGAGCGGTGGAGCATCGGACGGGAACCTGGCCCCGACGGG
The DNA here is from genome assembly GCF_040882075.1 of Nitriliruptor sp. NCBI lineage: Bacteria > Bacillati > Actinomycetota > Nitriliruptoria > Nitriliruptorales > Nitriliruptoraceae > Nitriliruptor > Nitriliruptor sp. The sequence continues at coordinate 23,399 of NZ_JBBEBZ010000204.1, read as the reverse complement.
TCGATTCGGACAGGAGCTCCAAGTGGCCGAGCAGCGCACGGTCCTCGTCGTCGACGACGAACCCGACGTGCTCCTGCTCTGCCGCGTGAACCTCGAGTTCGAGGGCTACCGCGTCCTCGAGGCCTCCGACGGGGAGCAAGCGCTCGCCCGGCTCGAGGATGAGCTGCCCGACGTCGTCCTGCTCGACGTGATGATGCCCAAGCTCGACGGCTGGGCGGTGCTCGAACGCATCAAGTCCGACCCCCGGACCGCCAAGGTCCCCGTCGTGATGCTGACCGCCAAGGTGCAGGATCACGACCAGATCCGCGGCTGGTCGTCGGGAGCGGCGGAGTACATCACCAAGCCGTTCAGCCCGCTGTCGCTGTCGCAGGTCGTGCAGGACGTGATCGACACCGATCCCGAGGAGGAGGAACGGCGCCGCCGCCTCGTCCTCGACAAGCTGCAGATCCTGCGCGACGGCAACTGAGGCCGCCCCGGCGGCGATGACGCCCCGGCCCGGGACCGGGCGCGGTCAGCCTCGGTCGCGTCCCACGACCACGTGCAGGTCGACCGCGGTGGACAGGTTGCCGGGCTGCTCGCGGACCTCGGCGCCGCCGAGCTGCGCAGCGACCTGACGCGCCGCATCCTCGTTGCCGGGGTTGTAGAGGACGGTCGTGACCTCGTAGGTCAGCGCGTCGTTGCGGGCGACGACCTGGTAGCCCTCGTCGCCGAGCAGGGCAGCGACCTCGTCGGCTGCGGTGCCGCCGTCCTCCTTGAACCCGTCGAGCACCTGCACCGACACCGACCCCGGATCGACGGCGTCGGCGTCCTCGTCGGTCCCGTCCGCGGCGTCGGCGTCGGTGTCGGCGTCGGCGTCACCGTCGGTGTCGGCGTCGGCGTCACCGTCGGCGTCGGCGTCGGCGGGGTCCGGGTCCCCCTCGTCGTCGGGGAGCTCGGCGCCGTCGTCGGCGGCCGCGTCGGCAGCGCCATCGTCGGTGGCACCGTCGTCGCTGACGTCGGGGCCGTCGGCTCCCGGATCGCCGTCGGGGTCCTCGACCGCAGCACCGCCAGCGCCGTCGGCGGCCACCGGGTCGCCATCACCACGGATGGTCCCGATACCCCAGAAGATCGCCGCCACGAGCACGATCAGGCCGAGGACGCTGCCACCGATCCGAAGCAGCGCTGCTCGTGGGTCCGGGTCGCCGGCGGTCGTGCGGTCCGCGTCGCTCACGGTCAGCGTGCGTCGGCGCCGAGGCGACGCGCGGCACGCTGACGCTGGCGCGAGGCACGCAGACGACGCAGGCGCTTGACCAGCATCGGGTCGTAGGCCAGGGCCTGCTCGTCGTCGATGACCCGGTTGAGCAGCTGGTAGTACCGCGTCGGGGACACCTCGAAGCGTTCCTTGACCGCCTGCTCCTTCGCGCCGGCGTAGCGCCACCAGTCGCGTTCGAAGTCGAGGATGTCGCGTCCGCGCTGGTCGAGACCGGAGGTGTCGTCCGAGCCGTCGTGGAACGGGGCCATCGGTGCTCTCCTCGGGACGTCGACGGGTGCGGGTCGTGAGTGTCGCCCACGAACCACACGCGTGCAACTACGCGGCTGGTACCGCCGGCCGCGAGCTCCGCGCGTGGGGTCAGCGCCGCGACTAGCGTCCTGGCCGCGTACCTGCCGGTACGCGCGGGCGGGGAGCAGCGCGTGGGCTCGGTCGTGGTCGTCCTGGTCGCGCTGCTCGCACCTGCGGCGGCGATCGCGGGAGCTCGTCGCTGGAAGGCGCTCGACACGGTCGGGCCGGTGGTGCTCTGTTACGCCATCGGGGTCGTGCTCGGCAACGTGGGGCTCGTGTCCGCGGGGAGCCCTGCGGCGGAGACCGCGAGCCTGGTCCAGACCGCCACGGTCGCGCTGGCGATCCCGCTGCTGCTGTTCGGCACGGATCTGCGCGCTTGGTCCCGGCTCGCTCGGCCGGCGCTCATCTCCTTCGCTCTGGCCATCCTGAGCGTGATCGTGACCGTCGTGGTGGTCACCCGCTGGTTCGACCTCGGCGCCACCACCGACGAGGTCGCCGGCATGACGGTCGGCGTCTACACCGGTGGGACCGCGAACATGGCCGCCATCGGCACCGCGCTCGGCGTCCCCGAGGCGACCTTCGTGGCCCTGAACGGGGCCGACCTCTTCGCCGGCGCGATCTACCTGCTCGTGCTGCTGACGGTGGCCCAGCGGGTGCTCGCGAGGTTCCTGCCGGCGCCGCCGCGCGTCGGGGTGAGCGACGACCCGGAGGTGGCAGCCGCCACCGATCCCTTCGACGTGGTCCCGCGGCCACGCGAGGTCGGCGTCGCCATCGCGCTCGCGGTGGCCACCATCGTGGTGGTCGCCGGTCTCGCCCTCGTCGCGCTGACCCCGGTGGTGTCGGGTGAGCCGGTCGTGGACTCCGACGCCTTCGCCACGGCCGTCGTCCTCGGGGCGACCACCGCGGCGCTGGCCCTCTCGTTCGTCCGACGGGTCCGCGAGCAGCCCGGCACCTACGCGACCGGGCAGTACCTGTTCCTGGTCTTCGCGGTGGCCATCGGCACCCTGGCCAACCTGCGCGACCTCGCCGGCTCGTTCACCTCGGTCGTGCCCTACGTCCTCACCGTGCTGGTCATCGCGGTCACGATCCACCTGCTCCTGGCCCGGTTGCTGCGCATCGACCACGACACGGTGATCATCACCTCGACCGCGGCGGTGTTCGGGCCGCCCTTCGTCGGGCCGGTCGCGGCGGCTCTGCGCAACCCCGACGTCGTTCCGTCCGGGATGACCACCGGGGTGCTCGGGCTGGCGGTCGGCAACTACGTCGGCCTGGCGGTGGCCGCGCTCCTGCGCTGACGCTGGCCGGCTGCGTGAGCGGTGCCCCGCGGCTGACGGGCCCGAGCGTCACGCTGGGGTTCGCACCGTTCGCACCGCCACCCCGTGACGCGACGGCGCGAGGCCGCCACGATGCCCCATCGCCGACACCGGAGCCCGACCCGTGGCCGCCACCGTCACCGCGCACGACGCCCCGCCCGCTCTGAGCGCGCCGGCCGTCGCGAGCTGTGGCGCGGAGCTGGCGACCGGCTCGGCCGCGGTGGCCGCCACGGCCCGGATCGATGCCGGGACCCTGCGCGTGACCTGCGGCGACGGCGTCGAGCTGGTCCGTCCCGCCGCGTGGCTGCGCGACGCCGGTGACGGTCGGGACGCCATCGACGTGGTCCTCCGCCCCGGTGGTCACGCGCTCACCATCACCTGGCGCGACGGTCGACGCACCCGCTACGCCGTGGCGGGCCTGCGGGCCTGATCGCCTCGGGCTCGCGGGCTCGGACGCGACGCGCCTCGCCGACGAGCCCGACGGGCCTCAGACCTCGTACAGCCCGTCGATGAGGGCGAGCAGGAACTCCTCGGCGGGTTCGTGCTGGCCGTCGGGCAGCGTGGCGACCATCCCGTACATCGCCGCCTGTCCCTCCTGGGAGCGTTCGGGCCGGCCCCGCACCTCCTCGACGCTGTCGGCGAGGTCGGCGACGAAGCGGTCGGCCACCTCGCCGGCGTGGACCGGGGTGACCATCACGTGCAGAGCCGGCGGTGACAGCAGGCGGTCGGGGTGCCACCCGCGGGTCTCGAGCGCGTCGGCGACGGCGAAGACGTCCACCTCGTCGGTCGTCGAGCCGATCGCGAACACCCCCGCCGGTGGATCACCGAGGATCTCGAGGCCGTCGATGGTCGCGACCCCGGTGCGGATGCGGTCGCTGGTCCCGAGCAGACCGGCGTGGAGGTCGAGGTAGCCATCGACGCCGAAGGCCCGGAGCGTGGCCCACGCACCGGCGATCGCGCCACCTGGGCGCGTGCCGGCGATGGTGGGCGACAACCAGATGCCCCCGGGCCAGCCCGTCTCGACCTGGAACTGGTGGCGACGCAGGACCGCATCCCGGTAGAGCACGACCGACGCCCCCTTCGCCGCGAAGCCGTACTTGTGCAGGTCGGCGGAGATCGAGGTGACGCCGGGCACACGCAGGTCCCAGGGTGGGACCTCGCGACCGAGCCGTTCGACCCACGGCAGCAGGAAGCCGCCGAGGCAGGCATCCACGTGGCAACCGACGCCCCGGTCGATCGCCAGCGAGGCGAGCTCGGGGATCGGATCGACGACCCCGTGCGGGTAGCTCGGGGCCGAGCCGACCACCGCGATGGTCCGGTCGTCGATCAGTCCGGCGACCGCGGCCACGTCGACACGGAGGTCGTCCCCGATCGGCGCCAGGCGGGGTTCGACGTCGAGCAGGTGGCAGGCCTTGAGGAACGCCGGGTGGGCCGTGACCGGCAGGACCAGGTTCGGCGCGTCATCCCCGACGATGCGCCCCTCAGCGCGGGCGCGGTCGCGGTAGGTCTTGACCGCGAGCAGGATCGACTCGGTGCCACCCGAGCTCATCGTGCCCGCGACCTCGTCGTCACCGCCGAGCAGCCAGGCGCTCATCCGCACGACCTCGGCCTCGAACCGGCGCAGGCTCTGGAAGGCGATCGGGTTGAGCGCGTTGGTGGACAGGAAGGCGCCGACGACCTTCTCCAGGAAGGCGTGGTGCTCGTCGGAGTGGTGGTAGACGAGGCTGAAGGTGCGGCCGCCGTGCCAGTCGGCATCGCCTTCCGCGGCGGCGCGGACCTGGTCGAGGAGCGTGTCCCGATCGGTGCCGTGGTCGGGGATCGGGACGGTCACGTGCCACCTCGCGTCGAGCGTCGCGGTTCAGATACCGGATGGTACGCCGAGGCGTTCGCCGCCCCGGCGGTTCCGGGCCGAGACCCCTCGGCGACCACGAGGGAGCGCCAGGGACACGACGACCGCGACCGGACGGCTACCTTCCGGGCCACGCCGGAGTAGCTCAGTTGGCTAGAGCAACGGATTTGTAACCCGTAGGTCAGGGGTTCGATTCCCCTCTCCGGCTCCGTCGAGTGCCGACACAACCTCGGCACCTGGACCTACACAACCCGGCGTAGATGGGCCCGATAGGCCCGAGTGCGCCAGGTCCGGCCGACATCGCCGCCCGCGGCGTCGACCAGGGGACGCTCACCGGCCTGCCGGACCCGACACGGTGCCGCAAGACTTTACCATTTCCGGTAAAGTCTTGCGGTGGACCAGGGGTGAGCATGACGATCCGGCAGCAGCTGTGGGAGATCGCCGCAGACCAGTACGGCTACGTGACGACCTCTGACGCGGCAGAGCTGGGCATCGCGGTCATCGAGCTCGGCAAGCTCGCGCATCGGGGCAAGCTCGAGCGCGTGCACTACGGCATCTACCGCTTGCCAGAGATACCCGTCAGCGACCTCGATCCGTACATGCTGGCGGTGCTGTGGGCCGGCGGGCGTGGGCATCTCAGCCACGACACGGTGTTGTCGTTGCGCCGACTGTGCGACGTCAACCCGGTCAAGATCCACCTCACCGTGCCTACGAACTACGAGCCGCGACGCAAGGGCGGCGAGCTGTACCGCGTCCACCAGCAGGACCTCACCCACGACGAGATCGACTACTTCGAGGGCATCCCGGCCGTGTCCATAACGACGGCGATCGCCCAGGCACTGACGACCTTGCCGCACCGGCTGACCAAGCAGGCGTCGGACAACGCGGCTGCTGCCGGGCTCATCAGCGCGGACTACCACGACCACGTTCTAGGCCGACTGCAGGACAACGCATGACCGACCATCCGCTCTCGCAACTGCCCGACCGCAGCAAGGAACCCAACAGCAAGAGGACGTTGGACACCTGGATCCAGCAGGCCCAGGCAAAGACCGGCATCGGTGCCGGTCGGCTCAGCTGGATGGTCGCGTCGTCCGTCGTCGTTGCGGCACTGCAACGCGCCGTCGACGACACCGGCCGGCCCCGGTTCCTACTCAAGGGCGGCACGTACCTGGAGCTGCGGCTCGGGCTCGAGTCCCGGTCGACCTCCGACGTCGACGGGCTGTTCCGCGGCGAGTTCGACGAGTTGATGCCCCACATCGACGCCGCGCTGACCGAGCCGTGGGGTCCGCTGACGTTCGTCGGACAGGCCCGCCGGCTCCCTCCACCTGGCTCACCGGCAACGTGGGGTAGGTCCCGCCGGGACTTGTGGTAGGTCCAACACCACCCCCGGACGAACGCGGCCGCAGCGCAGCGTCGCAGCCACCTCAGGGTTGTGTCGTCACCCTCCGTCCGTCCTGCCGCTGGTGGCCGCTCGAGGTCAGCTGGTCAGCGCAGGAAGCGGCCGTGCCAGTCGAGGATCACCTCGAAGCGCTCGAGGCGGTGCTTCGGCTTGCCGGACCGGGACAGCTCGTGGCCCTCGTCGGGGAACCGGACGAACTCGGCCGTCACCCCCGCCGTGACCAGCGCGGCGAAGTAGCGCTCGCCCTGCTCCACCGGGCAGCGCCAGTCGCTGTCGCTGTGGAGGACCAGGGTCGGCGTCCGCACGTTCGACGCGTCCCACAGCGGGCTCGCGGCGTGGTGCGGCGCCGGGTCGTCGAGCAGGCTCGAACCGAGGAACATCCGGTCGAAGTAGGGACCGATGTCGGAGGTCCCACCGAACGAGCCCCACTCGAGCAGGCCCCGCTCGACGATCGCGCTGGCGTAGCGGTCGTCGCGGGCGATCAGCCGCGCGGTCGCGTACCCCCCGTACGAGCCGCCCATGAGCCCGAGCCGGTCCGGATCGGCGGCTGGGTAGCGCTCGAGGACCGCATCGGCGACCGCCTCGAGGTCGAGCACGTCGACCGGTGCGTCCTCGGCCCAGCGTCCCACCACGGCGCGTGCCCAGTCGGTCCCCCGTCCGGACGAGCCGCGCGGGTTGATACCGACCACGAGGTAGCCGGCGCCGGCCTCGACCTGGAACTCGTCGAAGAAGTGGTCGCCGTACTGCGCCGTCGGCCCGCCGTGGATGTTGATGAGGACCGGGACGGACCGGTCGTTCGCGTCGGCCAGCCCCGCCGGGAGCACGCTCCAGGCGTCGATCTCGGTGCCGTCGCGCTCGAAGGTCCAGCGCTCGGTCTCGGCCAGCTCCACCTCGGCGCGGAGGGCGTCCCCGAACCCGGTGACTTGCTCCTCACCCCCGTCGCGGAGGACCGACAGCTCCCCCGGTGTGCGCGGATCGGTCCAGCACACCGCCAGGGTGGCGCCGTCGGGGTGGACGTCGACACCGATCGTGACCCGGGCTCCGCCGAACACCTCGGTGACGACAGGCTCGTCGCCGGCATCAGCGTGGGCGATGTGGACCACGCCCACGGTGCCGCGGCCCTCGAGTGCCGCCACGAAGCCGTCGTCGACCGGTCGCAGCCCCGCGCCAGGCAGGACGTCACGGTCGAGGTGGCCGGTCAGGTCGCGGAGCCCGGAGTTGTCCTCGCCCGCGTCCGTCGCCACCTCGTGGACCCGGTTCACGCCGGGCCAGTGGAACGGGTCGAGCTGGCCCGTGGCGAGCAGCACCCCGCGGGGATCGACGTGGACCGACTGCCACGACCCCCGCGGCCCCCACGTCACCTCGTGGACCGTCACCGCGCTGCCCTCCTCGCCGTCCGCCACCTCGATGCTGATGACCTGCTCGTGCGGTTCGGTGTCGGGCAGGCCGCGAGCGCGCGTCACCGCGTGGACGACGCGCCCGTCGAGGTCCCAGACCGGGCTGGCGACGTCGTCGGGGAGGTCGGTCAGCTGACGGACCCTCGGCTGGTCGGCGTCGAGGTCCTCGACGAGGTGGAGCTGGCGGCGACGCTCGTGGACCCACCCGTCGTCGTCCGCCCGGTACGGCAGCCGGGTGATCCGGCGGGGCCGGCGGCGGCGCTCCTCGGGGGTGAGGTCGGCGAGCTCGTCGATCCAGGCGTCGCCGACGAGCACGATGCGCGCCCCGTCCGGCGACCACTCGTAGGCGCTGACGCCTCGGCTGAGCGAGGTGATGACGCGTGCTTCACCGCCGTCGGCCGGCAGGAGCGCGAGCTGCGTGGTCGCGTCGTCACCGGTGGGTGTGCGCAGGAACGCCAGCGTGGTCCCGTCGGGTGACCAGCGCGGGTGGAGGTCGCTCGGGCCGGCCGTGAACGGCCGCAGGTCGGACCCATCGTGGAGGTGGATGCGCCGCTCGTAGCGGTCCTCGTCGAGGTCGACACGGGTGATGACGACCGCGAGCCGCCGCCCGTCCGGGTGCCAGCGCGGGTCGGACGGGGTGACGAGCGAAGCGAGATCGGTGGGACGCAACGCAGCTCCAGGGACGGGAGCTGCAGGACGCTACCGGCCGCCGGTCGCCAGCACCGCGGGTCGGACGTCCACGTCGGCGGCGGGGCCGACGTGCGGCTCGAGCTTGCGCTTGATGCGCTGGAGGGCGTTGTCGATCGACTTCACCCGCCGTCCGAGCAGGTCGGCGATCTCCTGGTAGGAGCGCCCCTCGACGTAGAGCGACAGCACGTCGGTCTCGAGCCCCGACAGCACCTCATCGAAGGCGGCCTGGAGGCGACGCAGCTCATCGGAGGCGACCAGCTGGGAGAGCGGGTCGACGTCACCTTCGGCGGCCACGGTGTCCCCGAGGGTGCGTTCGGGGTCGCCCTCGTGCGGGCGGTCGAAGGACACGTAGCTGTTGAGCGGCGCGTGCTTGTGCCGGGTCGCGGTCTTGATCGCCGTCAGGATCTGGCGGGTGATGCAGAGCTCGGCGAAGGAGCGGAACGAGGCGCCGTGGCCGGGGGCGTAGTCGCGGACGGCCTTGTAGAGGCCGATCATCCCCTCCTGCACGGTGTCCTCGCGGTCACCGCCGGCGAGGAAGTACGAGCGGGCCTTGGCGCGCGCGAACCCGCGGTAGCGCTGCAGGAGCTCGGTCATCGCGCGGTCGTCACCGGTGTGGACGAGCGCGACGAGCTGCTCGTCGCTGCCAGCGTCGACGTCCCGCTCGGTGATCGTCCCGCGAGGTGCCGTCACGCCTGCCTCCTGGTCCGGTCGGTCCGGTCGGTCCGGTCGGTCCGGTCCGCCGGGCGAACGCTCACCTACCGAGCGGTACCCGATCGGATGGACCAACGAGCAGGTGTCCGTCCGGTTGCGGCGGGTGCCCTGACGCGCTCGTGGGGTCGGTCGGAGCGCACGTGACGGTCCGTCGGTTGGACCTCGCGGTGCGGATGCGCTGTGGCGGTCGCCCTGACCCAACGGGCCGCGCGGTCCCGCGGGAAGCCGCCTCAGCCGGTCGCGTCGCGCGCCGCGCGAACGGCGTAGAGGGCGACGCCGGCGGCCACGGAGGCGTTGAGGGATCCGACCCGTCCGCGCATCGGGAGCGACACCAGCTCGTCGCAGGACTCGCGGGTGAGGTGAGCGAGTCCGGCTCCTTCGGCGCCGACGACGAGCACGAGCGGTTCGGTCAACAGCCGGCTGGCACCGATGGTGCTGGGTGCGTCACCGTCGAGCCCGACCGACCAGATGCCGTGCTCGCGGTGCAGGCCCTGCAGGGTGCGCACGAGGTTGCCGATCGGCACGACGCGGAGGTGAGCGAGGGCGCCCGCCGCGGCCTTCTCAGCGACCGGGGTGACCGACACGCTGCGCCGACCGGGGATCAGCAGGGCGTGCGCGCCGACGGCCTCGGCGGTGCGGGCGATGGCACCGAGGTTGTGCGGGTCGGTGACCCCGTCGAGCAGGACCAGCAGCGGCGGATCCCCGGCACGTTCGGCGGCGGCGATGGCCCCGGCGAGGTCGCTGTAGGGGAACGGCGGGGCGGTGGCGACCAGGCCCTGGTGGACGAGGTCCGGAGCGAGGGCGTCGAGGCGGTCCCGGGGGACGGTCTCGACGCGGACCTTCTGCTCCTCGGCGAGCGCGACGATCTCGTCGACGAGCGGGTCGGGGTCGCGGGTGTCCTGGAGCCGGATGACCTCGATGGGCCGTCGGGCGCGCAGCAGCTCGCGGACGGGGTGGCGTCCGATGACGAGCCGCGTCGGCCGGCCGCCGTCGCGGTCACCGCCGCGACCGCCGGACCGGCTCTTGCCCCGCCCACCGCTCACGCGTCGGGCGAGGCCGCCGTGGCGGCGTCCGGGGTGGTGTCGACGTACCACCTCGGTCCGTCGGGGCGGTCCTCGACGATGACGCCGGCGGTGGCGAGCTGGTCGCGGACGGCGTCGGCGGTCGCGAAGTCCTTGTCGGCGCGGGCGCGCTGGCGCTGGTCGAGGAGCTGGGCGACGAGCGGGGCGAGCTGACGTTCCTTCACGGCCGCGTCCTCGAGCGCGCCCAAGAGCGCGAACCCGAGCGTGCCGTCGGCGAGGTCGACCAGAGCATCCGCGAGCGCGGCCACCTCGGCGCGGGCGTCGGGCTTGCCGGCTTCGGCGCGAGGCAGGATCTCGTTGCCGACGGAGACGAGCTCGTGCAGCGCGGCCACGGCCTGGGGGGCGTTGAGGTCGTCGTCCATCGCGGCGGTGAACGCGGTGCGGTGTTCGTCGGCGGCCGACGTGTCGGGTTCGGCATCGCCGGCGGCGCGCCGGGCGGAGCGCAGGAAGGTGGCGAGCCGGGAGTGCGCCGCGGTGGCGTCGACGAGCCGGTCGGTGTCGAAGGTCAGCGGGGAGCGGTGGCTGGCCGACAGGTACCAGAGGCGCAGCGGGCCGACGCCCCAGGTGGCGGTCGCTTCGGCGAGCGAGACGACGTTGCCGATGGACTTGGACATCTTCTCCTCGCCCATGCGGACCATGCCGTTGTGGACCCAGTTGCGGGCGAAGATCCCGCCGTGGGCGGCCTCGTGCTGGGCGATCTCGTTCTCGTGGTGGGGGAAGACCAGATCCAGGCCGCCGCAGTGGATGTCGAAGCCCTCGCCGAGGTGCTTGACCGCCATGGCGGAGCACTCGATGTGCCAGCCGGGTCGGCCCTCGCCCCAGGGGGACGGCCAGGCGGGTTCGCCCGGCTTGGCCGACTTCCACATCGCGAAGTCGAGCGGGTCCTCCTTGCGGTCGGAGTCGACGACGTCCTCGCCCTGCTGCATGTCGTCGATCCGGCGGCCGGAGAGCTTGCCGTAGCCCTCGAAGGTGCGGACGCGGAAGAAGACGTCACCGTCGACCGCGTAGGCCTTGTCCTGGTCGATGAGCTCGGCGATGAGCGCCTGCATCTCGAGCAGGTGCCCGGTCGCCAGCGGCTGGATGTCGGGCGGCTGGATGCCGAGCGCGTCCATGGTGCGGTTCCAGCCTTGCGTGTACCGGGTGGAGATGACCGCGGGCGGGACCTTCTCGCGACGGGCGCGCAGGATGATCTTGTCGTCGATGTCGGTGACGTTCTGGACGAACGTGACCGCGTACCCGGTGGCGGCGAGGTGACGGCGGAGCACGTCGGTGACGACGGCGAGCCGGCCGTGCCCGACGTGGGCGTCCGCCTGGACCGTGGGCCCACAGACGTACAGCGACGCTTCGCCCTCGATACGAGGTTCGAACGGCACCTCGGAACGGCGCAGGGTGTCGTACAGCTGCAGGCTCACGGTTCGTCCACGGTCCTCGGGATGCCGCCTCTGCGGGCGGGAACGAGCGCCGAGGGTAGTGCCGAGTGAGGGCCGCCCGGGCGTGCGGTCAGGTCGACGCGTCGGGGCCGCCGGCGGGACCAGGGTGTTCGGGTCCACGCGGCTCGGCGGTGGCGGGTTCGGCTCGACGTGGATCGGCCCCTCGGAGCTCGGCGCGGCGGTGGTCGATCCAGGTCGTGACGTCGAACGCTGCGCGGCCCAGCACGGTGCCGCCCGACGCCGCCTGCTCGACCGCTTCGACGACCTCGTCGATCGCCGTGTCCTTGAACAGGTACCCGGCCGCGCCCGCCTCGCGGGCGGCCTCGGCCACCTCGTGGTCGTCGTGCATCGTCAGCAGCACCACCCGGGTAGCCGGCGCGGCAGCCGTCAACTCGTGGGTGGCTGCGATCCCGTCGAGCTTCGGCATCGAGACGTCCATCAGCACGACGTCAGGGGTCGTGGTGAGCGTCACGTCGATGCCCTCCCGGCCGTCGCCGGCCTCGCCGACCACCTCGATGCCAGCTGCCTGCAGCGCGAGCGTCAGGCTCTGGCGGAACAGCCGGTGGTCGTCGACCAACACCACCCGGATCGACACCCTGTCCTCCACGTCGTGCGGTCGTCACCGGTGACCCTAACGACCGCGCCGCCGATCCGGCGCTCAGTCTGGGGCTACTTGGACCAGGACCGTCGCCCACGCGGCGATGCCCTCGCCGCGTCCGATGCTGCCGAGGTGGTCGGTCGTGGTGAACTTCACGCTCACTGCGTCCTCGGCCACCGCGACCGCTGCCGCGAGCCGCTCGCGCATCGTGTCGCGGTGGGCCGCCAGCCGCGGACGTTGCGCGACGATGGTCAGGTCCAGGTTGCCGACGACCCAACCCTCGCCGTGGACCCGGTCGACCACGACCTCGAGGAGGCCGATCGAGTCGGCGTCGGCGACGCCAGGCCGGTCGACCCCGAACCAGCTGCCGAGATCGCCGAGCGCGAGGGCACCGAGCAGCGCGTCGGTCACCGCGTGGGTGGCCACGTCGGCGTCAGAGTGACCCGCGAGCGGCGGACCGTCCGGCACGAGCACGCCGGCGAGGACGAGCGGCCGGTCGGCACCCCCGTCGAAGGGGTGCACGTCGAGCCCACTGCCGATACGGATACCGCCCGTACGTGCGCTCACCCGAGGTCCGTTCGTCCACGTTGGAGCAGCTGCGGCCACGACCCGCGAGCGTCTCGGACAGCCGACTCCCCGACCAGCAGCACGTGCCACTCGTCAGGCGTGGCGGCACCGTCGGCGTTGACCCGTGCGGACCACCGGACGGCCGCCTCGTGTTTGGCGACCACGTCGGCGGCGTCGAGGTCACGGTCGGCCTTGACCTCGACGACGAAGCAGCGGCGGACCACGCGACCGTGACGGTCCCCGGTGGCCTCCGCGACCAGGAAATCAGGGTGGTAGGTCCGATCGCGGCCCTCGCCGGTCCAGTCGACGGACAGGTCGCCGACCCGGAGCCGCAGCCACGCCTCGACCTCCGGCGCGTCGTCGAACAGCAGCGCCGCATCGCGTTCGGTGGACGAGTCGAAAGCGACCTCGTCGTACAGCGAACGGCGCCAGCCCCGGTAGCCGGCACGGCGTTGGAAGTCGCCGTGGGAGCGGTCGAGCACCACGTCGTGCCGCGGTCGGGGGCCGCCGACGGTGCGCAGCTGCACGTCCACCTCGGTGGCGAGGTGAGGTCCGGAGTCGGTGACCGCACGCCCGAGTTCGGCGACCACCGCTCCGGTCACCTGATCGAGGTAGCGGCCGAGCACCGGCGCGTCGTCACCCGCCCCGTCGAGCACCGCCTCGGCGAGCAGCGAGGCCGGGTGACGATCGCTCGGGCGTCCCGTCGCCACCGAGGAGTGGAGGATGGCGCGTTCGAGCCGGTGCCGGACCTCCCCGACCGAGACCTCCTCGGTGCTGGCCAGGATGCGGTCCTCGGCGGCTCGGGTGGTCACGACGGTCCGCGCGATCCCGTCGGCGCCCACCTCGACGCGTGCCTCGACGGCGGTCCGTCGCAGCGCATCCTCCGGATCGGCGGCGTACCGGCGTCCGAGTTCGACGAAGCGCGGTCGCAGTCCCGGGGCGACGTCGACGAGCTGGTAGGTGGACCGGATCCGCGTGGTGGTCACGACCGGCAGTCGCAGCTGCCCGAGGTCGGTCCGCGGCAGCATCGTCGCCGCGACCGCGTCGGCGTCCTCGTCCACCTCGCGACGGCGGTCCTCGATGGTCTCGACGGTGAGCTGGAGCGGCGATCGTCCGGCGGTGGACGGCTCGCCGTGACCGCCGAGCGCCTCCGCGGAAGCGCTGCCGACCGAGGTCGCGGTCGCATCGACCGTCGCCCCCTCGGGACCGCGGTCCGAGGGGGCCGCGAGCGACCCCGCCCCGCTGCGGTCGTGGTAGCGGGTGATGGCGGCGAGCTCGGCGCGGACCGCCTCGGCCGCCTCCGCGGAGGCGCTCCGTGCGGCGAGATCCTCGGCGACGGCCAGCTGCTGCTGCTGCCAGGTCGACCAGTCGACGCGTTGCTCACGGAGGGCCACACCTGCTCGCTCGAGGACCTGCTCGTAGCGCTCGTGCGCGAGGACGTCGAGCTGGTTGAGCAGCGGCACCTCGACGTAGCTGCCCCAGGGCAGCCGGAGCCCGCGACCGAGGGTCTGTTCGGTGAGGATGTCGCTGACCGAGGCGCGGAGCGACACGATCACGGCCACGGTCGCGACGTCCCAGCCCTCCTGGAGCATCTGCACCGACACGATGACCCGCACCGGACTGTCGGCGTTCTCGACCCGCTCCAGCGCCTCGAGCGCGTCATCGGGCTGCGAGCTGTCGATCCGGAGCACGGCGTCCGCGTACTCACCGTCGAAGGTCGTCGCGGCGGTCAGCGACGCCTCGACCGCTTCGGCCTCCTCGATGGACTGGGCGACCACCAGCATCAGCAGGTTCCGCGCAGGGAGCCCGCTCTGGGCGACCCACGCGTCGGCGGCTCGTTGCTTGGCGCGGAGGAGGGTCAGCCCGTCACGGAGCTTGGTCGCGTCGTCGGCCAGGTCGTCGCTGCGTCCGACGATCACCGGGGTCTTGACCAGCCGGTCGGCGATGGCCTCCGCCAGCGGGTAGCGGTAGATGATGCTGTCGGGCGGGGTCTTGCGGTGCGGGGTGCCGGTGAGCCCGACGAGCGCGAGCGGGGTGAGGTCGCGGATCGCGGACGAGAAGCTCGGGCCGAAGTAGACGTGGTGCTCGTCGGCGAACACGACCAGGTCCGGGACCGCGGCGAGGTGGCGGTAGAGCCCGTCGCCGAGCGCCTCGCGGAAGTCGTGGGTGCGGCGGCCGACCTTCGTGGTCGGCTTCTGGAGCGACTGCACCGACAGCAGGTAGAGGGTGACCTGGTCGGGGTCGCAGCCGACGGTGTGGGTCGCGGCAGCGTCGAGATCGTCGATGGTGACCACCACGGGCCGCACGGCCATGTGGTCGACGACGGACTTCGGGTGGCCGGGGGTGAAGTTGGCGACGGTCTTGTCGAGGATGGCCTTGCGGTGGCAGACGGTCACGAAGGTGCGGACACCCAGCGCGGCGAGGTACTCGATGGCTGCGGCCATGACGAAGGTCTTGCCGACGCCGGTGGCGACGTCGACGACGGCTTCGAACGGCGCGTCGGTGCCGGACGCCTGGTGGGCGGCCATCCGCCCGGCCAGGGCAGCGACGGCTTCGGCGTTCGGGACGCGCAGGTCCATCCCGTCGGCGATCTCGTCGAGCAGGTCGTGGTCGAGGAAGATCGTCGGGGCGGAGGTCACGACCGGGTCGGTCACCGGCGCACCTCCCGCCGGTACCGGGTGAGGATGGCGGCGGGGATCTTGCGGACCTGACCCCCGCGGACGAGGCTCCGGCAGTCGCGTTCGGCGTCGGAAGCCACGGCGGTCCCGGCCACCAGCAGCGAGCCGTCCGCGGGCAGCCGCGCGACCAGCGCCTCGAGCACCGGCCGGTTCACCAGCCCGTCGACGACGGCGAGGTGGGTGCGTCCGCGGGTGCCGGCGAAGGGGCCGTCGGGTTCGTGGGCGATGCCGAGCTGCGCGGCGACCGCTTCGGCGAGCGCCCCGTTGGTCGCCCAGTCGGCGAGCTCCACCTCGCCGTCGTCGGCCTCGTCGAACATCGACGGCGCCACATCGAGCACCCGGAACCCGCCGCCGCCCTGCCAGGCGTGCTGCTCGGTGACACCGCCGGGGTCCTCGCCCTCGACGACCTTGGTCAGCCGCGGCACCAGGAAGGTGGCGACGGTGTCCGGTTCACGCTCCACCGTGACGAACCGCCGTCCCATCTTCAGCGCCACCGCCGCCGTGGTCCCCGATCCCCCGAAGCAGTCGAGCACGATGTCCCCCGGGTTCGACCCGATGTGGATCACCCGCTCCAACAACCCCTCTGGTTTCGGCGTCCCGAAGGGTTCGATCTCTGGGAACATCTTCCGAAGGTGGTCCCTCTTCGCATGCATATTGCTACCGACTTCTTCCGCCATCCAGAGCGTTCGAGGGACCAGACCTCCCTGTACGTCACTCAGGTATCGCTTCACGACAGGAAGGCTGTCACCGTTCTGGCCGAAGTGGACACGCCCTTCAGTCCGCGCAGCTTCGAGCGAGGCCTCGGTGAAACGCCAATAGTTTCCCTCCGGTGGTCGAACAACTCGCCCTGAAGGCAGTGTGACCGGAAACCGATACTTCTCACCCCCGCTTTTCGCTGTTCCGTTGTCGCCCTGTAGCCATGGCCCACGCGGGTCATCGTCAGGATTCCGGTAACGCCCGTCTTGTGCTGCGGTTCGAGGTAACAGGTTGCGTGACGCTTTCCAGGTCTTGCGGTCCGACCTGCCGAAGACCAGCAAGAAGTCCTGAGCGTCGGAGAGGTGAGCATCGTTACGTCGTCCTTGGTCCTTCTCCCACACGACCGTCCCAAGATACGAAGCAGGGCCGAAGACCTCGTCCATGACGCACCTGGCGCGGTGGACCTCGGTGTCGTCGA
>NZ_JBBEBZ010000204.1:0-6871 GCF_040882075.1 Nitriliruptor sp. | reverse complement strand
GGGCCGAAGACCTCGTCCATGACGCACCTGGCGCGGTGGACCTCGGTGTCGTCGAGGTGGACCCAGATGCTGCCATCGGGACTCAGCAGCTTCTTGAGCTGCAGCAGCCGGTCACGGAACATCGTGAGCCACACCGAGTGTTCGAGCGCGTCCTCGTAGTGGGTGAAGCTCTGCCCAGTGTTGAACGGCGGGTCGACGTAGATCAGCCGCACCTTGCAGACGTACTCCGGGGCGAACTCGGGCAGCTCGGTCAGCGCCCGGAGCGCCGCGAGCGCGTCACCCTGGACGACGAGGTTGTCGTCGGCACGGAGGGCACCCATCTCACCGACCGTCGCGCGGTCGCGCAGGAGGCGTACCTCGGCGACGCGACGGTCGGCCGGGTCGACCCAGTCGTAGCCGCCGTCGAGCCGGTCGATGAGGCGCAGGTGCTTGTTGGTCCAGGTCAGTTCGAGCCGACCCGCGGGCCCGTCGTACCCCATCCCGACTCGCTCCCTCGTGGCGGGCCGGACCCTACCCGAGCGCGCCTCACCGGCCTCTGCCGGACCGAACGGGGGCATCACACCTCGCCAGGCCGCTGCCGTTTCGACGGAACGAGAAGCTCGGGCAGACGACGCTTCAGGCTGAGCACGAGCAGTACCACCGTGACGGTCGCGTCGCGGTGTAGGAGCGCCCCGTCCGGGTGGAGCCGGACGGGGCAGGAACGACAGCTGTGAAGGAGCTGGAACCATGATGAACGCTACCGATGACCAGGGCACCTGCCAGGCCGAGGCCGACCCGGTGCCCTACACGCTGACCCTCGAGGGCCTGCGGGCGCTCAGGAAGGTCCCCGCCACGCCAGCGGCGCTGGTCGGGGAACGTGCGGAGGCGCGAGTGATGCTCGACGAGTTCCGGTCGCATCCTGCAACGCACCGGCCTGCACAACCTGCGGGACCTGGAGCAGCGTGCGGCCGCTCAGGGGCACTCCGTGAGTTGATCCGCTGGTTCCACGGACACCACACGCCCCGCACCGTCACCCCCGTGGAGCTGCTCGCACGTGCTGCAGGGGGGACCGGGCCCTACCTGATGGTCCCGGCGACGGCGTGCGTCCGCCAGCGGCACCGTGGGGGCCGGGTGATGGACGGTCTCGAGGAGCACCTGAAACGGCTGATCCGTGAGGTCGTGGTCGATGCCGTCCGGCACGTGATGGCCGAGGAGCGAACCTACGCTCCGACGGTGACCGAGCTCGGGGAGGCACTCCGGCCGGCCGAGGTCGCCACCCTGCTCGGCGTGCACCGCAACACCGTGTACGCCCTCGTCGACGCGGGAGACCTGCCCGCTGAACGTCCCACTGGTGGGCGGGCGCCGGTGATCTCTACCTCGACCTAGACAGGCTCATGGCCGCCGGTGGACCAAACGAGGTCGCTTTCACGTTCGCGCACGAGATCGGCCACCACGTCGCAGGCCCGTGCGAGTTCGCAGCCGACGCCATCGCACACGAGCTCGGCCACCGGTCGATCATGAGCCCTCGGACGGGCTGTAGGCACTGCCTCTGAGCTGAGGATGGTTCCTTCGGGTTGCACGGCCCGCCCGGCACGACGGCCCGGGCGCGCGACAAGGAAGGGAGGTGCCCGTGGACGAGGGGCTCGTGCTCCTGCTGGTAGCGGTGGTCTCGGGGGCTGCCGATGCCGCCAGGCCATCGAGGCTCTCGCCGAGCTGAAGGCCGCCGGCAGTGGGCCACCGCTACGGTCGCTCGCCAAGGCGAGGGTCGGGATGCCGTACGCACTCGAGCAGGGGATGACCTACCTCTCGCGGGCGCTCGGTCAGGTCGAGCTGCTCCGGGAGAGGTACGGCCGCGCACCGGTCGACGGGTCGCAACTCGCGGTCGAGCTCGCGGAGACCGCGGGACGGCGGCGGCAACACCTCATCGACGCCGTCAGCCTGGCGTGGCTCCGGCTCGTGACCGCCGAGGACCACCTGTAGGCGATCACGCTGCTGGTCGCCCAGCCGACAACGCTGTACGCCACGTACTCGCTCGCGAGGACCACGGCGGAGGTCGCAGCGCGGGCGTGGTGGCTGCTCGATCCGGACCTGACGGCCGAGCTGCGGGCTCGACGTGGCCTCGCAGAGCGTCTCGCCAGCCTGCAGGAGATCCGGCGTGTCGGCGCGGCCGCTGCGCACGAGCATGCAGACACACGGCGTGGGCCTCTCCTCAGCGCAGCGGGCCGGGAAGGACTTCATCCGAGGAAGGGTGACAACCCGCCGGACGTCACCGGCCTGCTGAACCGGCTGCTCGGCGAAGAGGGCCGCGTCGGCCAGACGGTCTACAGCTTGTTGTCGGCGTTCACCCACGGGACCGGGTACGCCCTCGAGCGGATGTTGCGTGCTGAGACTGCGCGGCCCACCGACGACGAACAGATAGTTGAGTTGCAGCTCGGCACGTCCGCCGGCACCGAAGCGGCGGTCGTCCTCATAGCACTGTTGCCATGGCACGACGCGCTACGGGCACAGTGCCAGCTGTACGGGTGGGATGACCGCCACTTGGCGGCGGAGCTGCTCTACGGCGCCAGCGAAGTGCGTAGGGTGATGGAGGCCTACACGGACGACGGCGCTACGCGGGACCAGCTGCGCATGGCTGGCGCGCCGCAGGAGGATCTCAACCAGCTGGAAGGGCCGTGAGTGGCGGACGGGCAGTCGGCGGCGCTGATCGCGTTCGGTTCGGCAGCGGCCGGCGCGACCCTGGGTGGTCTGCTCGCGATGTTCGGGAGCTGGGTCGCGGAGCGGCGGGCTGCGAAGCTGCGGCGACGTGAGCGGGTCGAGGATGACGTCCACTACGTCGACGACCGTGCCGGCCTGGTGGCCGGCAGCCTGATCGACCCCCAGGTCAACGTTGTCGCCCTCGACTCGGCTGCGAACCTGGACTACCAGCGGTACTACTCCACGCTGCGGCGGCTCGAGGTCAGCACGTGGGCAGTGCCTCGCAAGCGCCGTCGCGAGTTCGAGAAGCGGCTGGACCGCCTCATCCTCGTCACGACCCTCGCGTACGCCGAACCGGTCGGCAGCGGCAGGATGGCACCCAAGTCGCTCGTCCTCGAGGTGCTGGCCAACCGGCTCGGGCCGGCCTTCCATGGGGAGCGCGAGGAAGCACGCCGGCTCGCCGCAGCCAACCAGCTCGCACGCCGATGGTGGGGAGAACCCATCTACGAACCAGAGGAAGGCACCTAGACAGCGAGCCGGTGATCGCTGGCTCAGGCGATTTCGCGTCCGTCCGTGACCCTCTAGCTAGGGTCCGCGGCCTGCCGCTCGGACAAGGATGGGGAAGGGGGGCGCATGCCGAGGTCAGCTGCGCCCAGGCCGCCGCCGGACCTGCACACGAAAGGTGAGGTGAAGCGAGCTGGCGAGACGATCCGTGACTGGCTCCTGCTACCTGACCATGGCGACCACGACGTCCAGGAACTCCTCAGCGCGATCGACGTGGCCGAATGGTGGCGGGCACGTCATGCCGACGCGCTCGGCAAGGCGACCATGGGGTTGAGGTCTCGCTATCAGACCGTGGTGGGCCCGCCGCCCAGGGTCACGCAACGGCACAAGCGGATGGCCACGATCGTGGACAAGCTGCGTCGCGAGGGCGGCATGCGGCTGGACCGGATGCACGACATCGCAGGGTGCCGGGCAGTCGTCGACACCCTCGAAGACCAGCAGCGGCTCGTCGAGCGATACCGCGAACGCCCGCCACGGGAAGGCATCGTCAAGGAGTACGACTACGTCGATGATCCCAAGGATTCCGGGTACCGGGCGTTCCACATCGTTACGTGGCACGGGGGAATGCGCGTCGAGGTCCAGATCCGAACGCGGAGCCAGCACGCCTGGGCCGAGACCATGGAGGGGCTGGGTAGCTCGATTCGGGCAGACCTCAAGAGCAGTCTCGGACCTGAGACCGTCCTCAAGTTCATGGCCGCAGCAGCCGAGGCCATGGCCTACGAGGACCGCGGGGAACCCGTGCCGCGTGTACTCTCCAACCAGATCCGTGAGCTACGGGCGGCCGCTGACGAGGTCTTCGGAGGACGATGATGGCGAAGGGCACCCCGCTTCGGCACTTCCTGTTGGTCTTCGACCACACGAAGGGCGAGCTAATCGACCAGCGTGAGTTCACCCGTGTCGATGTCGCGCTTGGCGCCTACGGGAAGACGGAGCGGCAGTACGAAGCCAACGACCAGGTAGAGGTTGTTCTCGTCGGCTCCGACTCGATGGAGACGGTCAAGGTCACCCACGGGAACTACTTCGACGGCACAGTGGCTATCAGCAAGTACCTGGCCGGGCTGCCAACCTCGCGCTGAGGCCGAGGTCTTCCAACGAGTCCCACTGAGTTCAGGTAGCGGTCGAACTACGGGACGTGTAGGCGTTATGCCCTGGCGAGCGTCCTGCGGTACGAGGCTCGCGATCTCGGGGAACTGAACAGACGCAGCTGGATCTCGTCGAGCAGGAGGATCACGCCGGTCGAGTGCTCACGAGCGGCTTCACCGAGCGCGACCAGCAGATCGGTCGGATCGGCGTCAAGCATGCCGCTGTCGGCGGCCCCCTCGAGCAGGTTCTCGCAGCTCGATAAACTTCGGATATCTGGAAAACGGTACGTGCCGTTGCCGCCGCTGGTCGGCGGTGGTCGTCACGCTGTTGCGCCCCCTCAAGAGACGTTCGGCGAGTCCGTGACGGAGAACGATCCGCAGGCCGGCCACGACGACGCCGAGGTGGTACCGCTCTCCACCGGTGGGCGAGGCGACCACACCGCTGACGGCACGAGCGGCGCCCCCATCGACATCGGGGCCGGATCCATCGAGGATGAGCTCGCTGCCGCCTACCTCGAGGATGGCTACGAGGACGAGGACGCGTGGCTGGATGCCTGGGACGAGATCGCTCGCGAGGCAGGAGCGTTCCTCCGCGAGCACCTCGCCGAGCACCGACACTCACCATCACCGACCAGCATGCCGGAGGCGGGGGCCGGCCTGCACGACGCGCTCCTCGCTGGAGACCCCGACGCGACCTGGATGCGCCGCGCCGCGGGGGTCGCCGAGGACCTTCGTTGGCGCCCGGGAGGGGGCGCCATCGCGGAGGAGGATCTCCTCTACGACCTCGTCGCGGCGACGATCGAGCTCCGCGAGGACCCCGGCCTGTCCCCCGAGGACCAGGCCAGCTTGATGACCCTCGAGCACGTCGACTGGCTCGGGGCGATCGTCGAACTGGTCCGCCGCGGTCCCGGCACAGAGGCCGACGCCGACGCGCTCGTGCGTTACAGCTCGACGTGCCCCGAGATCGAGGACGACCCGGTCGACCCTGACGACGTGCCCGTGCTCGCTGCCGGCTTCGAGGTAGCGCTCCGCGGCTGGCGCGTCGCCGGCGTGGTCGACCGCGTCGACCGGTTCACCGACGTGGGTGTGTGGTTGCTGCCCCGCGCAGCCTGCTTCGCGTGGGGCACCGACTTCGACCACCCCAACGACGTCCCGTTCGCCGACGACCCCAGTGGGCAGGAGCCGGGTGCGCTGGATGGCGCTCGCATCGTCGCGGAGCTCGCCGAGTTCCACGACCTCGACGTGCGCGGTGCCGAGTCGTTGTCGCTGCTCATGACGATCCACCAGGGGGCGGTGCTGGGTGCCGGCGACGCGCTCGACGACCCCGGGGTTGCGGAGGCGGCCACCGCCGCGCTCGGCGAGCCGGGCGTGGCCGCGGCGTTCGCCACCGAGGCGCTCGGCATCGGCCGGCAGGCCGAGGACGCCGACGGGCTCGAACGGGTCGCCGAGATCGTGCTCCGCCACGCACGTGGCCGGCGGGCCGCCCCTGCGCACTACCAGCTCGCACGGGTCGCCGAGATCCGAGGTGAGCCGGAAGCTGCCCAGGCGGCGCTCGAACGAGCGCTGCAACTCGACGAGGATCTCGAACCGGCGCTCGAGGACGCCGCCTGGTACGCCGAGGACCGGGGCGAGCCGCGCGAGGTGCTGCGCCTCCTCCGCCGGCTCGGGGTGGACCACGACGACCCGCAGCGGGTCAGGATGGAGGCGCTCCTCGCCGGGTCGTCGCCGCCGTCCGGGACGCGACGCAACGACCCCTGTCCGTGCGGCTCGGGTCGGAAGTTCAAGGTCTGCTGCCTGCGCTCCCCCGGGTTGTCGGTCGCCGACCGGCTCGGGTTCGTGCTCGCCAAGCTCGACGTCTACGTCCGCAGGCCGGCCCAACGGGTCCACATCATGGGACTCGCGCTGACCGCGGCGGGTTCCGACGAGGACGCGATCGTCGCGCGCCTGTACGACCCGATGATCGGCCGCCTCGCCACCTTCGATGGTGGCCTGCTCGCCGGCTTCCTCCGCGACCGCGGACCGCTCCTCCCGGCCGAAGAGCGGCCCACGGTGACGGGTCGGTCGGACGTGCGCGCCGGCGCTTACGAGGTCATCGACATCACCCCAGGGGAGGGCTGACCCTGCTCGACCTGAGCAGCGACGCGCGGATCGCGGTCCGTGAGCGGACCGGCTCCCGGACGCTCACGGTCGGCACGACGTTGCTCACCCACCTCCTGCCGGTGGGCGAGGAGTGGCAGATGGGCGCCGCGATGCGCGTCGAGGAGGATCGGCGACGCAGCCTCGTCGACCTCCTCACCGACGATCCCTCGGCCGAGGCGATCGCGGCCTGGCTCGGCGAGACGCGCTCACCGGCACCAGACACCTCGGGTTGAGGCGCACCGGGCTGAGGCGCACCGGGCTGGGGCGAACGGGGCGCGGCGAACCGGGTCGGCTCGTCCACAGCTCCCCGCCCGGCCTCCCCCGGGGATCCGGGAGATGTCACAGGTGGGGTCTACGGTCGGCGGAGCCGACCGTTCGGGGGATCGATGCACCTGCTCCACCACGACACGATG
>NZ_JBBEBZ010000203.1:0-11603 GCF_040882075.1 Nitriliruptor sp. | reverse complement strand
CCTCGGAGGACGCGATGACCGCGGACTGGACCCGGGTGCCGAACGACGTGCTGGCGCGGATCTCGACCCGGATCACCAACGAGGTCCGGGAGGTCAACCGCGTGGTCGTCGACATCACCTCCAAGCCACCTGGCACCATCGAGTGGGAGTGAACGTCCCGTCGCCACCGACCGTTCGTGCCGCCCTCGAGGTCGTGTTCACGGCGGGTCTGAAGCTCCTGTCGCGGCTGCTCGGTCCGCGTGTCCGGCGCCGCGGGGGTCGCGGGGGTCGCGGGGGTCGCGGGGGTCGCGGGGGTCGCGGGGATCGCGGTGGCCCAACACCGATCACCTTCGTGATCTGGAACCTCTACGTCACGGGGGGCACGGTCCGGACCGTGATCCGGCAGGCTGACGCGCTCGTCGCACGCGGCCGCGACGTCACGATCGTCTCGGTCATCTGCCACAGCCACCGGACCGAGCCCTTCTTCGCGATCGACCCGCGTGTCCACGTCGAGCTGCTGATCGACCGACACACGCTCGGGCTCGGCCGCTCACCTCGTACTCGGTTGCTGCGAGCTCTCGACGGCCGGCCGACCCTCAGCACCCAGTTCCGGGACGGGCGGGTCGACCAGGCGAGCTGGCTGACCGACGTGCTGCTCTGCGGTCGGATCGCGCGGACACCCGGGGTGGTGATCGGGACCCGCATGGGCATCAACCTCGCGGTCGCCCGCTTCGCACCGCGAGCGACGGTGACGATCGCTCAGGAACACCTCCAGCTGAAGCGCTACGAGCGCGCGATCAGGAAGGCGGTCCGGCGGCACTTCCCCCGTCTGGATCTCGTCGCCTCCCTCACGCGCAGCGACGCGGCGGACTACGCCCGAGCCCTCCCCGGGGACCGGCCGGCCATCGTCGTGGTCCCGAACGCCATCCCCGATCAGCCCCCCGAACCGGCCGATCCGAGGGCACAGCGGGTCGTCACCGTCGGTCGCCTCGCACCGGGCAAGGCCTTCCACCTGCTCATCGATGCGTTCGCGCTGATCGCCGACGACCACCCCGGCTGGACCGTGCGGATCATCGGTGAAGGGCCGCGCCACGAAGCGCTCGCCGAGCGCGCCGCTGCGGCGGAACTCGAGGACCGGATCGTGCTCGTCGGCGCCATCCCGGACGTCGACGCTGAGCTCGCTGCTGCGTCGATCTTCACGCTCACCTCCCGGTTCGAGTCCTTCGGCCTGGTGCTGCTCGAGGCGATGGCGGCCGGGGTGGCGATCGTCAGCTTCCCGACGCCCACCGGACCGCGCGAGCTCCTCGAACACGAGCGCAACGCGTTGGTCGCCACGCCGCTCGGTGATGTCCGTGCCCTCGCCGATCAGCTCGCGCGCGCGATGGACGACGTCGGGCTCCGTCGTCGTCTGGCCACTCGGGCGCGCGAGGAGGTCGCCGCGTTCACCGTGTCAGCGGTCACCGACCGGTGGGTCGCGATCCTCGACGAGCTGCAGCGTGACGGGCGGCTGCGGGACCCCCGCCCGCTGGGGCCGATGACCACGACCTGAGGTCCTGCCGTGCGGGGTGGCAGCGCGGTGACCGTGTCCCAGCGATCTGCGGGCGGCGTGTCTCAGCGGGCGTAGGCCCGGTGCAGGATCGTGGCGGTCTGGCCGCGGGAGACCGGGTCGTTCGGACGGAACCTGCCGTCCGCGTCACCGACCACCAACCCTCGCGCCGACAGCGCCCCGATGGCCCCCGCGTGCGTCGAACCGGCGGGCACGTCCGTGAAGGGCGCGGGCGCGTCCGGCAACCGCAGCGCCTCCTGGAGGAAGGTGGCGAGCTGCCCCCGCGAGACGTCCGCGACGGGGCAGTAGCGCGTCTGCGAGCACCCCCGGGTGATGCCGGCGGACGTCACCGCCTCGATGCCGGGTCGGTGCGTGCCGTCGACGTCACGGAAGCGGGTCGGCTCACCGGCCGGCAAGCCTGCGACACGCGTGAGCAGGGTCGCGAACTGGCCCCGGGTCACCGACCGGTCGGGGCAGAACGCCGTCGTGGCGCAGCCGCGGACGTCCCCACGGGCGAGCAACGCGGCGATCGCCGGCGCGTGGGTGTGCGACAGCGGGACGTCGCGGAACGGGATGACGTGCGCCTCGAGCACCGAAACCTGTCCACCGCCGCCGCCGTCGCGGGGCGCGCGGACCGCTCGGGGCGGCGCCTGTACGGTCGGTGCCATCAGAACGTCGGGATCCCGATCCGCGATCCTCGCGACGGGGAGCTGTTCGGGACCTTGTGCGGGATCGACCCGGAGATCCACGGCGAGGAACTCGAGCGGCAGCGTCCGCTGCTCGATGTGCTCGCCGGGCTCTTGGCGATGGTGCTCGACGCCGACGTGGAACGCACCACGATGGCCCGCGAGCTCGACCGGGCCGAGCTGCTCGCGTCGACCGATGCCCTGACGGGCCTCCACGACCGGCGGGGATGGGACCGCTTCCTCGAGCTCGAGGAGCCCGCTACCGACGCTTCGGGGACGCCGGGGCGGTGCTCGTGTTCGACCTCGACGATCTCAAGCGCGTCAACGACCTCGAGGGACACGCGGCCGGCGACGAGCTGCTGCGCGCCGCCGCGTGGACCCTGCAGGACCACGCTCGCGACAGCGACTTCCTCGCCCGGCTCGGAGGCGACGAGTTCGGGCTGCTGGCCGTCCGGACCACGTCGGACCGCACCGACGCGCTCGTCGAGCGGTTCCGCAGCGCGCTCGACGATGCCGGGGTGGCGTGCTCGATCGGCGTCGCGATCTACGAGCTCGACGGTGGGCTCGCCGGCGCCTGGGAGCGGGCGGACCGGGCGATGTCCGACGACAAGGCGGCGCGGGTTCGCCCCGCGCGCGGAGGGACCCGCGGTAGGGTCCGTGGTGGCCGGAACCGGCCCGTCGCCCGCCGAGGAGACACCCGTGGTTACCACCCTGATTGTCCTGGGCATCATCCTGCTGCTGGTCGTGTTCGTGGTCGCGATCTACAACCGGCTCGTGCGGGCTCGCGTGCGCGTCGACGAGGCCTGGGCGCAGATCGACACCCAGCTCCAGCGCCGGCACGACCTCATCCCGAACCTGGTCGAGACCGTCAAGGGCTACGCCAGCCACGAACGCGAGACCTTCGAGCAGGTCACCGCCGCCCGCGCCCGCGCGATCTCGACCACCGGCCCCGCCGATCTGGCCGAGGCCGAGAACGGGCTGACCCAGGCCCTCGGGCGCCTGATGGCGATCAGCGAGAACTACCCCGACCTGAAGGCCGACGCGAACTTCCGCCAGCTCCAGGAGGAGCTCGCCCACACCGAGAACATGGTCGCCGGGTCGCGCGGGCACTACAACGCCTCGGTGCGTGCCTACGACGAACAGCGCCAGGTGTTCCCCTCGTCGGTGATCGCCGGGATGCTCAACTTCGAGGGTCGTGAGTACTTCGAGGTCGAGACCCTCGAGGTCCGTGCCGCCCCTGAGGTCTCGTTCGAGTGACCCGGGAGGTCACGTGAGCGCCGCCGGCGGCCTCTACGACCAGCTCCAGCGCGAGAACCGCCGTTCCACGCGGGTGCTGCTCGGGCTCGGCGCGCTGCTCGTCGCGCTCCTGGTGTGGGTCCTGGTCGGTTACCTCGCCACGCCGATCGCCGTCGACCCGGTCACCGGACCCCTGGTGGTCCTGGCGGGTACCGGCTTCGGGCTCGGAGCGAGCTACCTGTCGATGCGGGCCGGACCGGCCATCGCGCTGCGCGCGTCGAAGGCCCGCCCCGCGGACCGTGAGCGCTACCGCGAGCTGCACAACGTGTTCGACGAGGTGTGCGTGTCGGCCGGGATCCTCGGGACCAAGCCGAAGCTGTACGTCGTCGACGATCCGGCCCCGAACGCCTTCGCGACCGGGCTGTCGCTCGAGGACTCCCACATCGCGGTCACGACCGGGCTGCTCGAACGTCTGCCCCGCTACGAGCTGCGTGCCGTCCTCGCCCACGAGATCGGTCACGTCCTCAACGACGACATCAAGGCCGTCACCGTCGCGGTGGCCACCGCCGGCGTCGTGGCGCTGCTGGCCGACGTGCTGGTCCGCGCGCTGTGGGTCGGCGGGCGCAGCGGCGGCCGGCGCGGGGGCAACAACAGCAACGCCGGGGCCGCGCAGCTGATCTTCCTCGTCGTCGGCCTCCTGGCGGTGGTGCTGGCGCCGATCGCCGCCCAGCTCATCCGCTTCGCGGTGTCCCGCCAGCGCGAGTACCTCGCCGACGCCACGGCTGCCGACCTGCTGCGTGACCCCCAGTCGATGGTCAACGCGCTCCGGCGGCTCGACCAGGACCCGACCTCGCTGAAGCGGTTCGAGGCGGCCACCGCCCACCTGTGGTTCGAGGAACCGAACGACACCCGGGGTCGCGGGCAGGAGGCCAAGTTCGCGCGACGGTTCGCCACGCACCCGACGATGGCGCAGCGCATCGAACGGCTCGCGTCGCTGAACGCCGGGACGGTGCGGACCGACGCCCCCCTGCCTCCCCGTCCGGACGCGCGGATGGACCGCCCCGACGCGCCGCCACCCGGTACGCCACCCGTCGACCTGCCGCCCCCCGGTGGTGGGTGGCCGCCGCCCGGTGGCGCGTGGCCGCCCCCCGGTGGCCGGTAGCGTCCGCCTCACCACACCGCCGGAGCCGTCCACGCGTGCCCACCTCGCCGTTGCACCTGCTCGACCCCGTCGTGCGGGACTACGCCTGGGGCTCGCGGACGTTCCTGGCCGAGCTCCGGGGCCGTCCGACGCCGTCACCCGGCCCCGAGGCTGAGCTCTGGTTCGGGGCCCACCCATCGGCCCCCGCCACGGTGCTGCCAGCGGGGACCTCGCTGCTCGACCTGATCGAGCGCGACCCGATCGGCACGCTCGGCGACGCGGTGGCGGACCGGTTCGGGGGTCGACTGCCGTTCCTGGTCAAGCTGCTCGCCGCCGACCAGCCGCTGTCGTTGCAGGCCCACCCGTCGCAGGAGCAGGCCGAGGAGGGGTTCGCGCGTGAGGAGACTGCGGGGATCGACCGCGCGGCACCGACCCGCCTGTACCGCGATGCGTGGTCGAAGCCCGAGCTGTTGCACGCCCTGACCCCCGTCAGCGCCCTCTGCGGCTTCCGGGAACCCGGTGCGACCATCGCGCTGCTCGACGAGCTCGACGTCTCGGCGCTCGCCGGGACCCGCGCGCTGCTCGCCGACGGCGGCGAGGACGCGTTCCCCGACCTGCTCGAGCTCGCGCTCCACGACCACGGGTGGGCCGAGGACGACGATGCGGCCCTGGCCGCAGCGGCCGATCGCGTCGCCGGCGGCGGTGGCGACTTCGCCGCCGAGGCGCGCTGGCTGACGCGGCTGCTCGACCGCTACCCGGGCGACGGCGGGGTCCGCGTCGCCCTGCTGCTCCGGCTCGTCGATCTCGCCCCCGGCGAAGCGCTCCACCTGCCCGGCGGCAACCTGCACGCCTACCTCGAGGGTGCGGGTGTCGAGGTGATGGCCAGCTCGGACAACGTGATCCGGGGTGGGTTGACGGTCAAGCACGTCGACGTCGACGAGCTGTTGCGGACCGTCGACGCGCGCGTCCTGCCGCCCCCGGTCGTCGCCCCCGAGCGGGTCGGGCCGATCACCGTGCTGCCGGCACCGACGGCGTTCTTCCGGTTCGAACGCGTCGATCTCGACGGCGCCGGCGAGGTGGCTCTCGACCGCGCCCGCGGCGGCCCCGAGGTCCTGGTCGCCGTCGGCAGCGAGGTGGCGGTCCGCGCCGGCGACCGGGCTGAGGTCACCGTCCCACCGGGCGGTGCGGCGTTCGTGGCTGCCGCAGCCGGTGCGGACCTGCGCATCGCCGGCGGCGGTCAGGTCTTCCGCACCACCGTCGGCTGAGTCAGAGCGAGCGGATCGCTGCCAGCGAGCGGACCAGACCGGGGAAGGTCCGTGGGTCCCAGCCGGTCAGCTCGGCCCACCGGTCGAGCCGGTAGCCGACGGTGTTGGCGTGCAGCGACAGCCGCCGGCCGGCTTCGGACACCGAGAACCCGTGCTCACCGAAGGCGCGGACCGCTTCGGCCAGGTGCGGGTGGGTGCGGGCGACCTCGACCCCGTCGGCCAACAGCGCGCCGAGCCGTTCCCGCGAGCCGCTGAGCGTCGCCCACAGCCACTCCTCGTCGAACGTGGCGTCCACGCCGTCGACGGTCACCTCGAGGGTGAGGTCGGCGTCGACGAGGCTGGCGCGCGCGCCGCGGAGCCCGGACCGTCCCAGGCCCGTGGCCGACGTCGCGCCCGGGACCACCTCGCGGGCGGTGGCCAGCACCCGCGAGGTGTCGCCGCTCTGGGACACCACGACCACCAGCGGGCCACGAGCCACGGCGGCGTGCTGCCCGTCGAGGTCCTCGAGCCGTCGCTGCACCTCGATCGCGTCGTGGTCGTCGGCCGCCCCGCGCAGCACCGTGACCTGGAACGGTCCGAGGGGGTCGAAGCCGAGCGTGTCGCTGAGGTGTCCGGCCTCCGGACCGTCCAGCTCCCCGCTCGCCAGCAGCTCGACGAAGCGTTGCCTGGCCCCGACGACCCGAGCCTCGAGCCGGCGGGTGGTCTGCGCGTGGGCCGTCGTGAGCGCCTCGGAGACGTCGTGGATCCACGCCCACACCGTCGTCGCAGCCTCGAGCAGCTGCGCCTTCGCCCGCTCGTCGCCGTCGGGGAGCGCGCGCACGAGCGCGAGCCACAGCTCGCGGTACACGATCTGGGCGGCCGCGGCCAACGCGTCGACGGGTAGACCCTGCAGGGCGCGTCGGACCCCGAGCTCGCGCCGGATCGCCAGTTCGGTACCGGTGGGTCCCCGGTGCTCGGCGACACCGACGAGGATCATCTCGATGCTGCGGACCACCGAACCGTGCACGTCCTCCTGCGGGATGGTGCCCGGCGCGTAGGCGGGGATCTCGTCGTCGATGCAGCGGACGATGTGTTCCGCGAGCTGGTCGGTGTCCCGCGCCACCCGCCGGGCGAGTCGCGCGATCTCACGCCACCCGCGTGGGACGGTGACCGCACCCCAGGGGTCCACCGGCGGCTGCTCGAGGTCGACGGGCACGCCGGCGTCGGACGCCGCGTGCGCCCCCACCTCGGTTCGGTTCACGGCCGTCCTCCCGAACGTCGGCGGCGACGCGATCCCGAACACCGCCCGAGCCGGCTGTCCCTGTGGTTCACACGAGGGTCACCGGCCATCGGGCGGGATGCTACGAGGTCGGTCGTCGTCGCGCCACACCCCTCTGAAGGCCCGTCGTTGACATCGGCGTCACCGGCGGGTACCCATCCGCACTCGGGAGTGAGATTCGTGGGAACCACGAAGGGAGCGCGCGCCCCGCACCGACCCCTGGTGCGGAGCCCGCGCTCGCGCGTGGTCCGGGAACGTGGGAGACGGCGTGCTCGCCATCCAGAACCTCGAGGTCGTGTACGAGGACGTGATCCTCGTGCTCAAGGGCATCAGCATCCAGGTGCCCGACGGGGCCATCGTGGCGCTGCTCGGCGCCAACGGCGCCGGCAAGACCACGGTGCTGCGGGCCATCACCGGCCTGCTCGACATCCACCGCGGCGAGATCACCAAGGGGACCATCACCCTCGACGGCGTACCCATCCACGGGCTCGACGCGCCGGGGACGGTCGCCACCGGCATCTCGCAGGTGATGGAGGGGCGGCGGGTCTTCAAGGAGTTCTCCGTCGACGAGAACCTCCGCATCGGAGGTCACGCCGGCGACCGCAGCCGCGTCAACGACAACCTCGACCGCATCTACGGGCTGTTCCCGCGCCTCGCCGAGCGTCGCAAGCAGGTCGCCGGCTACCTGTCCGGCGGTGAACAGCAGATGCTGGCCTTCGGGCGCGCCCTCATGGCCGAACCGCGCTACCTGCTCCTCGACGAGCCCTCGCTCGGGCTCGCGCCGCTGATCGTCCAGCAGATCCGCGACCTGATCGTCCAGATCAACGAGCAGGGCACCTCCATCCTGCTCGTCGAGCAGAACGCCAACATGGCGCTGTCGATCGCCTCCCACGGGTACGTGATGGAGACCGGCAAGATCGTCATGGACGAAGCGGCGGCCACCCTCCGCGAGGACGACGACGTCAAGGAGTTCTACCTGGGCCTCCGCGAGGAGGGCTCAGCCAGCTTCCGCGACGTCAAGCACTACAAGCGCCGCAAGCGCTGGCTGTCCTGAACCTGCCGCTGGCGGTGCTGAACCCGCCGAGAGGATCCGCATCGTGACCATCCGCACGCTCTCGGACGCACTCACGTCGACCGCGGTCGACGTGCCCGCCGGGCAGACCCTGCTCGCCATCGACGACCTCAAGCTGGCCTTCGGCGGGACCAAGGCGGTCGACGGGGTCAGCTTCGACGTCCGCGCTGGTGAACTGTTCGCCATCATCGGTCCGAACGGCGCCGGCAAGACCTCGATCTTCAACTGCATCTCGAGCGTCTACCGGCCCCAGGAGGGCCGCATCGACTTCCTCGGCGAGTCGCTGCTCGGTCGCAAGCCCGACGACGTCGCCAGGGCCGGCGTCGCGCGCATGTTCCAGAACATCGAGCTGTTCGACAACCTCACGGTGCTCGACAACCTGATGCTCGGCCGCCACCTGCACCTCGAGTACGGCGCGTTCTCCGGGTTCTTCTACGTCGGCAAGGCCAAGCGGATCGAGCTCGAGAACCGGCGCATCGTCGAGGACGTCATCGATTTCCTCGAGATCGAGGCGTTCCGCAAGTTCCCGGTCGGGATGCTGCCCTACGGCATCAAGAAGCGGGTCGAGCTCGGCCGGGCCCTGTGCATGGAACCCAAGCTGCTCCTCCTCGACGAGCCGGTCGCCGGCATGAACGTCGAGGAGACCGAGGACATGGCCCGGTTCATCCTCGACATCCGCGCCGAGCTCGGGCTGTCGATGATCATGGTCGAGCACGACATGGGCCTGGTCATGGACCTCGCCGACCGCATCCTCGTCGTCGACTTCGGCAAGCCGATCGCGCTCGGCACCCCGGCCGAGGTCCAGCGCCACCCGGACGTCATCCGCGCCTACCTCGGTGAGGACCACGAGGTCGTCGGCGCCGCCGACCAGGACCAGGAGGTGCCCTCGTGAGCGCCACCCTCGAACACGCCGACGCGCCCGCCTCGTCGCGGGCGATCTCGACCGTGCCGCAGCGCATCAAACGTCGGGCCGAGACGATGCCGGACGGCGTCGCCCTCCGCGAGAAGCGGCTCGGCATCTGGCAGGACATCACCTGGGCCGAGTACTGGGACCAGACGGCGCTGACGGCGCACGCGCTCGCCTCGCTCGGTATCGAGGCCGGCGACCGCGTCGCCGTCCACGCCGAGAACCGCCCGGAGTGGCTGTACGCCGACGTCGGCACGGTCGCGATCCGCGCCATCACGATGGGCCTGTACCCGACCAACCCCGCCACCGAGGTGCGCTACCTGCTGCAGGACTCCGGATCGAAGGTGCTCATCGCCGAGGATCAGGAACAGGTCGACAAGGCCCTCGAGGTCGAAGCCGACTGCCCCGACCTCGAGTGGATCGTCTACCTCGAACCCCGCGGTGTGCGCGACTACGACCACCCGAAGCTGATGAGCTGGGAGACCTTCCTCGACCGCGGTCGCGCGCACCAGGACACCGACCCGTCGCTGCTCGACCGGTCCGCGCAGGCCGCGACCGAGGACGACATCGTCACCCTGATCTACACCTCGGGGACCACCGGCCCGCCGAAGGGCGCGATGCTGACGGTGCGCAACATCGAGTTCGCGATCTCGACGCTGGTGACCGACGGCGGGTTCTACAACCCGCCGGCCTCCGAGGACGACGTCGCCCTGTCGTACCTGCCGCTGTGCCACGTCGCCGAGCGTGCCGCCACCGAGTGGGTCAACGCCGAAGCCGGCGTGCTGACCCACTTCGCGGAGTCGATCGAGGTCGTGCAGGCCAACCTCAAGGAGGTCCAGCCGACCCTGTTCTTCGCCGTCCCGCGCATCTGGGAGAAGCTGTACGCGGGCGTGATGATCAAGATGGCGTCGGCGTCGCGGCTCAAGCGGCTGATCTTCGGGCTCGTGATGAAGATGGCCACCACCATCGGTGACGACCTGGTCGCCAACGACGGCAACCACACCGTGCGCAGCCGCGTGCTGTACGCCCTCGGCTACCCCCTGGTCTTCCGGGCCCTCCGCGACCGCATCGGTCTGCGCAAGGTCCGGGCCGCCGGATCCGGCGCGGCACCGATCGCCCCCGAGGTCCTGAAGTTCTTCTTCGGGATCGGCGTGATCATCAACGAGGTCTACGGGATGACCGAGAACTGCGCGGTCGCCACCGTGAACCGACCGGGCCGGGTCAAGCTCGGCACCGTCGGTGAACCGCAGCCGGGCATCGACTTCAGGATCGACGAGGAGACCGGCGAGATCCTGACCCGCCACGACGGCACCTTCGTCGGCTACTGGAACAAGCCGGTCAAGACCGCCGAGACCATCGACGCCGACGGGTGGTTGCACACCGGCGACGTGGGGGAGTGGATCGACGGCACGCACGTCAAGATCGTCGATCGCATCAAGGACATCATCATCACGGCGGGCGGCAAGAACATCTCCCCGTCCGAGATCGAGAACTCGCTCAAGGCGTCGCCGTACATCAAGGAAGCGGTCGTCATCGGCGACCAGCGGCCGTACCTGACCGCCCTCATCGGTATCGAGCTCGACACCGTCGGCGACTGGGCGCAGCGCAAGCGCATCGCCTACACCACCTACCGCGACCTCTCCGAACGCGAGGAGGTGCTGAAGCTGGTGCAGCAGGCGATCGGCGAGACCAACGACAAGTTCGCCCGGGTCGAGAACGTCCGCAAGTTCCGGATGATCCCCAAGGAGCTCGACCACGAGGACGGTGAGCTGACCGCCACGCAGAAGGTCAAGCGCTCGTCGCTCGTCGATGCCTTCGCGCCGCTGGTCGACGATATGTACGGCAACCGCACCGACCACGCGGGCGGCGACCAGACCGCCGTGCACACCCCCCCTCACGCCGACGATGACGCCCCTGCCGGTGGCGACCAGGAGGTCTCCGCCTGATGGAGGAGCTCATCTTCCCGATCTTCCGCGGGCTCGGACAGGGCAGCGTCTACGCCCTGTTGGCCGTGGGGTTCGTGGTCATCTACCGGGCCACCGACGTCGTCAATTTCGCCCAACCGACGTTGATGGTGCTCGGCGCGTACTTCACCTCGCTGTTCGTGCGCGGCTACGGGATGCCGTTCTGGGTGGGCGTCGTCGCCGCGATGATCGCGATGGCCGTCATCTCGGCGCTCGTCGAACGCGTCGCCCTCCGCCCGATGGTCGGCCAACCGGTGTTCTCGGCGGCGATGGTCACCGTCGGGTTGTTCTTCGCCCTGTTGGTGCTCGCTGGCCGCCTCATCCGCCAGCCCATCTTCATGGGTGACCCGTGGGGCCGCGACGCGTTCTCGTTGTTCGGGACCAACGTCTTCGTGGCCGACGCCTGGAAGATCGTCATCACCATCGTCGCCTTCGTCGCGGTCGGGCTGTTCCTCGACCGTTCGCGGGTGGGCCTCGCGATGCGCGCGACCTCGCTCGACCAGGAGGTCGCGCTCGCCCAGGGCGTCAACGTCGGCCGGATGTTCGGGC
>NZ_JBBEBZ010000202.1:0-60304 GCF_040882075.1 Nitriliruptor sp. | reverse complement strand
ACGTGTCCAGCGACACGCCCAGCCATCTGCGTTACACCGACAAGCACGAGTGGACCCGCGACGACGGCGAGGTCGTCGTCATCGGCGTGACGCACTTCGCGCAGGACCAGCTCGGTGACGTGGTCTACGTCGATCTGCCGTCGCCCGGCGCTGACGTCGCCGCCGGTCAGGCGTTCGGCGAGGTCGAGTCGACCAAGTCGGTGTCCGACCTGTACGCCCCCATCTCGGGCACCGTCGTGGAGCGCAACGAGGAGCTCGATGAACGCCCCGAGCTGGTCAACGCCGACCCCTACGGGGATGGGTGGATGGTCGCCATCCGCCCGGGCGACCGCGACGAGCTCGAAGGGCTGCTCGACGCCGACGGGTACCGATCGCTGACCGGGACCTGACGGGACCGAGCGTCCACCCGCGCGGCCTGGTGCGAGGGTCTAGGCTGCCGTCCCGCGCCGGCGGGACCGTCACCTCGACCTCGACCCGAGGTCGAACAGGACCTCGACGGTGTCGTGAACGACGGAGGGGAGCCTCGAGTGTTCTGCAGCCACTGCGGTCAACCCGTCGGCGAGGACGCGCGGTTCTGTGCAGCGTGTGGGACGCCGCTCGAGGATGCCGTCGCGTCGCCGAACGACACGACGGCCGCGATCGAGCTCGGTGCGCTCGATCCGTCGCACGAGCCGGATGACCTGCCGCACCTCGCTCCCGGCACGGGCATGCTCGTGGTCGTCCGAGGTCCGAACGCGGGCAGTCGCTTCCTGCTCGACCGCGAGCAGACCACGATCGGTCGTCACCCCGACGCGGACATCTTCCTCGACGATGTCACCGTGTCTCGACGTCACGCTGAGCTGCACCACACCGACGACGGGGTGGTGGTCCGCGATCTCGGCAGCCTCAACGGGTCCTACGTGAACGGCGAACGGGTCGAGGAGCGGGTGCTCGCCTCCGGCGAGGAGCTGCAGATCGGTCGGTTCAAGCTGCTGTACGTCGGTGCGGACGGTTCGGCTCGGTGACGACCCACACCATCGGTGAGGTCCTGAACCGCCTGAAGGACGAGTTCGACGACATCACGATCTCCAAGATCCGTTTCCTCGAGGCCGAGGGGCTGATCAACCCGGACCGGACCGAGTCGGGGTACCGCAAGTTCACGGGTGCCGACGTCGACCGGCTGCGGTACGTCCTGCGCGCGCAGCGTGACCGCTACCTGCCGCTCAAGGTCATCAAGGACGAGCTCGCTCGCATCGATGCGGGTCTGCCGCCGACCGTGGCTCTCG
This sequence comes from Nitriliruptor sp., assembly GCF_040882075.1. Taxonomy (NCBI): domain Bacteria; kingdom Bacillati; phylum Actinomycetota; class Nitriliruptoria; order Nitriliruptorales; family Nitriliruptoraceae; genus Nitriliruptor; species Nitriliruptor sp. The sequence goes on along the minus strand of NZ_JBBEBZ010000202.1, from coordinate 59,039 downwards.
ACCCCGATGACGCGGATCCCTCGAGCGACGTGGACGCGCCTGCGGCGGCAACGGAGGTGCCGGGTGCCGCGGCCCCGCCGAGCACCCCACTCCTCGGGGCAGCGGCCAGCGACGTGCACCTGAGCCTGCGCGAGCTCGCGGACGCGACCGGGCTGACCGAGCGGCAGGTCCGCGAGCTGCGCGACCACGGGCTGCTGCCCGACCGTGCGATCTACGACGGCGACGATCTGATCGTCGGCAAGCTCGCTTCCGCGCTGCTCGAGGACGGGCTCGAGGTCCGCCACCTGCGGATGTACCGCCAGTTCGCGGATCGGGAAGCCGCGCTCGCCGAACAGATGACAGCGGGGTTGCTGCGACAGCGCAACCCCGATTCCCGTCGTCAAGCGACGGCGCGGGCCGAGCACCTCGCGGACGTGGGCGGCCGGCTGCACCGGGCCCTGCTCGCCGCCCAGCTCCGGTCGCTGCTGCGACCGTGACGTCGTGTCGACCGGGTCGCACCGCCTCGCTCGTCGCGTCGCTCGTCCTGCTCGCCCTCACCGTCCTCGTCGCCACACCGGCGACCGCCCAGCTCGAGCCGCCGTCTCGACCGGTGATCGAGGGCGCGATGACCACGACCTGGCCCGACGCGCCTGAGCTGGCGGCACCCGTCCACCTGCTGGTGGACGCGGCGACGGGTCAGGTCCTGTCGGCCCACGCGGCCGACGAGCGGCGTCCGGTCGCCTCGACCGTCAAGATCCTGACCGCTCTCACCGTGGCCGCGAACACCCAGCTCGACGACGAGGTGCAGGTGGGGGACGAGGTGCTCGCCCCTGGGGCCTCGGTGGGGCTCCAGCCGGGGGAGCGGTGGACCATCGAGCAGCTCCTCCAGGGGATCCTCGTGCGGTCGGGGAACGACGCCGCCGAGGCGCTCGCCACGGCCGTGGGCGGTGACCTCGACGGTTTCGTCGAGTTGATGTCCGAGACGGCGCGGGCCGTCGGGCTCCGGGTCGGCCCGGACGAGGTCCACCTCACCTCGCCGAGCGGGCTCGACGACGACCAACGTCTGAGCGCTCGCGACCTGGCCACGCTGACGCGCGTGCTGCTCGCCGACCCGGACCTGCGCCGGATCGTCGGCGCCCCCGAGGTGCAGCTGCCCGACCGCGAGCCGGGCGAGAACCGCAACCTGCTCATCGGCGACTACCCGGGCGCGACCGGCGTCAAGACGGGCTACACCGAGGCGGCCGGCAACAGCGTGGTCGCCAGCGCTCGACGCGGTGAGCGTGAGCTGATCGCGGTCGTCCTCGGTGCGGGACCGGACCCGGAGCGCTTCCGCGACGCCGCCACGCTGCTCGACCACGGCTTCGATCGGTTCGTCGACCGGACCCTGTCCGCCGAGCTGGTGCTCCTGGCCGCCGGTGCCCGGTGGAACCTCGTGGTACCCCCCACGCCGGTCGTGGTCCCCGCCGGCGCCGATGCGCAGCTCGACGTGCCGATCCCCGTCCGCCTCCCCGGTGGGGATCCCGTGTCCGTGCCGGTCCGCCTCGATGGTCAGCAGGTCGCGTCGGTCGATGCAGGGTTCCAGCCGGTCACGGACGCCGAGCCGGAGCCACCCACCGGCGAGGGGGCGGCCATCGGGCGCGCCGCGGCGGACGGGATCTACGCCGCGCTGCGTGCCGCGTTCGCCGCCGAGGACGAGCTCGTCCCCGCAGCGTGAGCGCCCCGACCGGCGCCCCGACGGAGCTTCGCGTTCGGACACCGTCGCCCCGGGGACCGGTGAGGGGCAGCCGCTAGCCTCGGTGTCCGCGGCTCCTGCTCGACCGTCGCGGCGCCGCACCCGACCAGCGATCCCACGGGAGGCACACGTGATCGAGATGGAGCTGATCGGGGTGCGCGTCGAGCTGCCGGCGAACCAGCCCATCGTCCTCCTGCGGGAGGTCGGGGGGACGCGGTACCTACCGATCTGGATCGGGGCGGTCGAGGCGACCGCCATCGCCTTCGCCCTCCAGGGCGTCGAGACGCCTCGTCCGCTGACCCACGACCTGTTCGTCAGCGTCCTGAGCGCGACCGAGGTCGCGTTGACGGCGGTGCACGTGACCGACCTGCAGGACGGCACCTTCTACGCCGAGCTGCACCTCCGCCAGGGGGATCGCACCTGGACGGTCACCGCACGTCCGAGCGACGCCATCGCGCTCGCAGCGCGCTTCGAGGACGTCCCGGTGCTGGCCGCGGAGCACGTCCTCGAGGAGGCCGGTCTGGAGATCGACCGGACCGACGAGGACGGTGAGCACGGGGTCGACGCCGAGGAGGAGGTCCGTCAGTTCCGCGAGTTCCTCGACCAGGTGACCCCGTCCGACTTCGAGGGCAACGGCTGAGGCACCATCGCTCACGGGCGTCGCGTGGAGGCACGGTGCGGGGGAGTGCTCCCCACGAACCTCGTCTGACCCTCGACCTCAAGTGGAGGGTCAGACGCTCGTCCGCTCCCTGAACCTCCACCGGTCGTTGACACCCGGCCCGCCACACGCGTAGCCTCAGGTCGGGAGTTCCACGCGTGCAACTCGCGGAGGGGAGGGCAAGCCCCACCGCGACCACCACCCCGCTCGGGTGACGCTCCCAGGGGAGGGCCTCCAGGCCCTCGACGAAGGACCGCCAGCCGCGCCGCCTCCGGGTGCCCGCGGCCCGATCTGTGGAGCCAGCCGTGGGCGGACAGCTCAGCCTCGACGTCGGCGATGCGGCACCGCGCGAGGGCTACCGCGGCCCGACCGTGTGCCGGATCGTCGGGATCACCTACCGACAGCTCGACTACTGGGCCCGGACGGGCCTCGTGGAGCCGTCCCTCCGCAAGGCGGAGGGGTCGGGGACCCAGCGGCTGTACTCGTTCGACGATGTGGTGCGCCTGCGCGTCGTCAAGCGACTGCTCGACGCCGGGGTGTCGCTCCAGAAGGTGCGCACCGCGGTCGAGCAGCTCCACGCCCGTGGCCACTCGCTGGCCGACGCGACCCTCATCAGCCAGGGCGACTCGGTCTTCCTGCTCACCGACGAGCGCGAGGTCCTCGACCTCGTCATGCACGGGCAGGGGGTCTTCGCGATCGCCCTCGACCCGGTCGTCGACGAGCTGCGTGGGGAGGTCGCCGACTTCCCCTCCGAGCGTCTCGACGACGCCGCGACCGAACTCGCGAAGCTCGAGGCCGCCGAGCGGGCGACGGGCACCGAACAGCACTGACCCGCCGTCACGGGTCCCGCGGCGCGATCACTCGACGCTGCGGTCGGACGGCTCCTGCTGCTCGCCCTGCAGCTGCTGCTTCATGAACCGGATGACGCCACCGGAGCGGATCCGTTCGACCTGACCGGACGACAGCTCGTGCCGCACCGTGAAGGTGCTGCCGGTCGTCACGTTCTCGACCACGACCTCACCGCTTCCGCTGTCGAGCGCCTCGTGCAGGCCGCGCAACCGGATCGTGTCGCCCTGCGACACCTGCTCGCGGTCAGCCGGATCGCGGAACTGCAGGGGCAGGACGCCGAAGTTCGCGAGGTTCTGCCAGTGGATGCGGGCGTAGCTCTCCACCAGGGTGGCCCGGAGCCCGACGTGACGGGGGGCGAGCGCCGCGTGCTCGCGTGAGCTGCCCTGGCCGTAGTTGCTCCCACCGATCACGGCGTGTCCGTCGCCGCCCTCGTCCAGGACCGCGGTGGCGCGATCGTGGTAGGTCGGGTCGATCACGTCGAACGCGAACCTGGCGATCTCGGGGATGTTCGAGCGGAACGGCAGGACGGCGGCGCCGGCGCGGAGGATCTCGTCGGTCGACACGTCGTCGCCGGTCTCGAGCAGCACCTCGAGCTCGAGCTCGTCGGGGAGGGGCTCGAAGTCGGGGAGGGTGGCGATGTTCGGACCCTTGATGATCTCGACCTGCCGGGCCTCCTCGGGAGGCAACGGCGCGAGCAGCAGCTCGGTGTCGAGCAGCGCGTCGGCGGTCTCATCGATCCGGGGGTAGGTGAGGTCACGCTCCTCGGCGAAGTCCCTCGGGTCGGTGATGACCCCGGTGATCGCCGAGGCGACCACGGTCTCCGGTGAGCACAGGTGCACCTCGTCATCGACGGTGCCGGAACGGCCAGGGAAGTTGCGCGGGGTGGTCCGCAGGCTGATGCGGCCCGTCGGTGGGGCCTGTCCCATGCCGATGCAGCCGTTGCACCCGGCCTGGTGCAGCCGCGCTCCAGCGCGGACGAGCGGCAGCAGGTGCCCGTCGCGGATCAGCTCACCGAGGATCTGCCGGCTGGTGGGGTTGACGTCGAACGAGACGTCGTCGGCGATCCTGGCGCCCGTCGCGGCGAGCATCTCGGCCGCGACCGCGAAGTCGCGGTACCCCGGGTTGGCGGACGAGCCGAGGTAGGCCTGGGCGATGGGTTGGCCCGCCACCTCGCGGACCGGGACGACGTTGCCAGGGGATGTTGGGAGGGCGATGAGCGGCTCGACCTCGGACAGGTCCAGCGAGTCGGTCACGTCGTAGGTGGCGTCGTCGTCGGCGACCAGCTCGGTGAAGTCCTCCTCGCGGCCCTGGCGGGTGAGGAAGCGGTTGACCTCGTCGTCGGCCGGGAAGATGGACGTCGTCGCACCGAGCTCGGCGCCCATGTTGCAGATCACGTGGCGGTCCATCGCGGTCAGCGTCGCGACGCCGGGACCGTGGTACTCGATGATGCGGCCGACGCCGCCGTCCACCCCGTGGCGTCGCAACAGCTCGAGGATGACGTCCTTGGCGCTCACCCACGGCGACAGTGCACCGGTGAGCTCGACCCCCCAGATCTGCGGGCACTTGATCCGCAACGGCTCGCCTGCCATGGCCATGGCCACGTCGAGGCCCCCCGAGCCGATGGCGATCATCCCGATGGCGCCCGCGGCAGGGGTGTGCGAGTCCGAGCCCGCCATGGTCGCGCCGGGGCGACCGAAGCGTTCCTGGTGGACCGGGTGGGAGATGCCGTTGCCGGGCCGCGAGAACCACACCCCGAACCGCTCGCAGGCCGAGCGCAGGAAGATGTGGTCGTCGGGGTTCTTGTGGTCCTCCTGTACGAGGTTGTGGTCGACGTACTGCGCCGACACCTCGGTGCGGACCCGGTCGAGACCCATGGCCTCGAGTTCGAGCATCACCAGCGTGCCCGTCGCGTCCTGGGTGAGGGTCTGGTCGATCCGGAGCCCGATCGGCGACCCCGGGGTCAGCTCACCCTCGACGAGGTGGTCGGCCAGGACCTTGCGAGCGACGTTCTCTCCCACGGGACCTCACTGAGTCGGCGACACCAGCGACCGTAGACCGGTGGGCTCTCGGTGGCCCCGGACGAGTGGGCAACGGATGTCGCGTCCGGGGCCGGTGGAGGCTCAGCCGAGCTTGGCGGTGAGAGGGGCACGCATGCGCCGATGATGTCGCTGGCGTCCTCGGAGGCCAGGAACGCGATCTCGCCGGCTGAAGGATCGCTCGGCAGCGGACGTGCTCTGCAGTTGTCGACGGTGTTCTGACGGAACCTGGGCTCCAGCCCAGGAAGTTGCGGCGGTGACGGTCAGCACCGGCTCGAGCGGGCGAGGTGGTGCAACTTCCTGGGGTGTGGCCCAGGAAGTTGCACCACGGAGCGACCGATGGGTCCGGCTGGCCGGCGCACGAAGCCGGCGCCTACGCGTGTTCCGTGCGCGGTCGTGGCGACGTTCCGTACTCAGTTCGTGGCGAGCTGTCCCCGGAGGAAGGCGATCTCGCCGGCGTGTTCGCCGCCGTCGGGTTCCGGGGTCTCGAGGATCACGTCGGCGTCCGCCGCTCGGACCACGTCGACCAGGGCGGCGAGGTCTATCTCGCCCTTGCCGAGGTTCTGGTGGCGGTCGCGTCCGGAGCCGCGTGCATCCTTCGAGTCGTTGAGGTGCACGAGGTCGATGCGGCCCGTCAAGGCGAGGATGCGTTCGACCGACCCCGCGACGTCCTCACCGCCAGCGTGGGTGTGACAGGTGTCGAGGCAGAGCCCGAAGGGCGTCGTGAGCCCGTCGATCACCTCCCACAGTCGACCGATCCGGTCGAAGTGCCGGGCGATCGCGTTGTCGCCACCGGCGGTGTTCTCGATCAGGATCGGTACGGAGGTCTCGAGGCGCTCCAAGGTGGACCGCCAGTGGCCGAAACCCACCTCGATGTCGTCATCCGCGCCGACGTGGCCGCCGTGGACGATCACGCCCTCGGCGCCGATGGCTTCGGCGGCACGCACGGTCTTCTCCAGCAGTTGCCGGCTCGGGTGACGGACGCGGTTGTTCGGTGTCGCGACGTTGATCAGGTACGGCGCGTGGACGTAGATCCCCACCTGCGACGTCCGCAGCTCGTCGGCGTCGTCCCGGACCTTGGGGCCCTTGAACTGCTGCGGAGCGGAGAGGAAGAGCTGGACGATGTCCGCCTCCCGTTCCGCTGCGGCGGCCAACGGATCGGTGGCGCGGACGTGGGCGCCGATGCGCATCGTGGGCTCCTGTGACGACGGATCCGAGGGGCGGGCGGAACCGCACGAGCGGCGGTCCGCGGGGGCGGCAACGTACGCTGCGCCGACGCGACCCGGAGACGCAGGTGACCGACGAGCAGCGAGGCTTCCCGGACCTCGAGGACGCCGGTGGCTTCCTCCGCCGTCACCTCGGTCCCGACGCTGCCGAGCGGGCACACATGCTGGCTGCCCTCGGTCTGTCCTCGACGACCGAGCTGCTCGACCGGGCGGTGCCGGACTCCATCCGCGACGACGCACCGCTCGATCTGCCCGCCGCTGTCGACGAGGCCGCCGCGCTCCGTCAGCTCCGTGCCATCGCCGACCGCAACGTGGTCCGGCGCAGCCTGATCGGCACCGGCTACCACGGGACCGTCACGCCCGCCGTGGTCCGTCGCGGTGTGCTCGAGGATCCCGGGTGGTACACGGCGTACACGCCCTACCAGCCGGAGATCTCGCAGGGACGGCTCGAAGCGCTGCTGGTGTTCCAGACCGCCATCGCTGACCTCACGGGCTGCGAACTGGCTGGCGCATCCCTCCTCGACGAAGGCACGGCTGCCGCTGAGGCCATCCAGCTGTGCCGGCGAGCGGCCCGCCGTGACGGCGCGGTCGTGCTGGTCGACGCGGCGTGCCACCCGCAGACCATCGCCGTGGTCGCCACCCGCGCCGAGCCGCTCGGGTGGGAGCTGGTGGTCGCCGACGTCCGCGACCCCGATGTCCTCGCCAGCCGCGTCTCGGCCGATCCTGATCGGGTCGCGGCCGTGCTGCTCCAGCAGCCGACCACCGACGGGGCCCTGCCGGACGACACCGCGCTCATCAGCGAGCTCCACGCGGTCGGCGTCCCGGTGGTGGTCGCCACCGACCTGTTCGCCTGCACGCTGGCGACCCCGCCCGGCGAGCAGGGTGCCGATGTCGTCGTCGGCTCCGCCCAACGGTTCGGCGTCCCACCGATGTCCGGCGGCCCGCACGCCGCGTTCCTCGCCACCCGGCAGGAGTGGGCCCGCCAGCTCCCGGGACGGCTGGTCGGGGTGTCCAAGGACGCCGCCGGCCGCCCGGCCTACCGGCTCGCGCTGCAGACCCGCGAACAGCACATCCGGCGAGAACGAGCCACGTCCAACATCTGCACCTCGCAGGTCCTGTTGGCCGTCGTCGCCGCGTTCTACGCCGTCCACCACGGCCCGGAGGGGCTCGCGCGGATCGCGCGCCGCACCCACGTGCTGACCGCGGTGCTGCGCGAGCTGCTGATCGCCGGCGGCCTCGAGGTGCCGGCCACCACGTTCAGCGACACGCTGACCGTCCTCGCAACGGGCCGTGCCGGTGAGCTGCACGCGTCGGCCGTGGCGGCCGGGTTCGAGCTGCGCCGGGTCGACGACGACCACCTCGGCGTCAGCCTCGACGAGACCGTCACCGCGGCGGAGGTGGCAGCGCTGGTGGACGCCCTCACCGGAACGCCGACCGACGCCGAGGACGTGCGCCGGACCGCCGAGGCGCTGCTCAACGTCGATGACGATGGCCTCCCCGGGATCCCCGCCGGCCAGCGTCGTACCTCGTCGTTCCTGACCGACCCGCGGTTCCACCGGTACCGCTCCGAGACCGAACTGATGCGCTGGCTGCGTGTCCTGAAAGCGCGCGATGTCGCGCTCGACCGGTCGATGATCCCGCTCGGTTCCTGCACCATGAAGCTCAACGCCGCGGCCGAGATGGAGCCGATCACCTGGCCGAGCTTCGCCGACCTCCACCCGTTCGTGCCGGTCGACCGGGCCGAGGGGACCCGGCAGGTGGTGGGTGACCTCGAGCGATGGCTCGCGGAGATCACCGGGTACGACGCGGTGTCCCTGCAGCCGAACGCCGGCTCGCAGGGCGAGCTCGCGGGCTTGCTCGCCATCCGCGGTTACCACCGGGGGAGGGGCGAGGCAGGACGGGACGTGTGCCTGATCCCCTCGTCGGCGCACGGCACGAACGCCGCGTCGGCCGTGATGGCCGGGATGCGCGTCGTGGTGGTCGCCTGCGACGAGGACGGCAACGTCGACGTCGACGAGTTGAAGTTCAAGGTGACCGAGCACGGTGACCGGCTCGCCGCCTTGATGGTGACCTACCCGTCGACGCACGGGGTCTTCGAGCGACGGATCCGTGAGGTGTGCGACCTCGTCCACGAGCACGGGGGGCAGGTCTACCTCGACGGCGCGAACCTCAACGCCCTCGTCGGGGTGGCCAAGCCCGGCCACTTCGGGGCCGACGTCAGCCACCTGAACCTGCACAAGACGTTCTGCATCCCCCACGGAGGCGGCGGTCCGGGTGTCGGTCCCGTCGCCTGCCGGGCCCACCTCGCTCCGTACCTGCCGACCCACCCGCTCGTGCCGGTCACCGAGCACGGCGACATCGCGGCGCAGGACCGGACGGGCCCGGTCGCGTCCGCGCCGTGGGGGTCGGCCGGGATCCTGCCGATCCCGTGGGCGTACATCGCGATGATGGGGCCCGACGGGCTGCGACAGGCGACCGAGACCGCGATCCTCAGCGCCAACTACGTCGCCCACCGGCTGCGTGAGCACTTCCCGGTGCTCTACACGGGCGCCGGCGGGTTCGTGGCGCACGAGGTCATCGTCGATCTCCGCCCGCTCCAGGCGGACACCGGCATCACCAACGAGGACGTCGCCAAGCGGTTGATCGACCTCGGGTTCCACGCACCCACGATGTCGTTCCCGGTCGCGGGGACCCTGATGATCGAGCCGACCGAGTCCGAGTCCCTGGCCGAACTCGACCGGTTCTGCGACGCGATGGCACGCATCCGCGAGGAGATCGACGAGGTGGCGGCGGGGACCTGGCCGGCCGACGACAACCCGCTGGTGCGTGCGCCGCACCCGGCTGAGGAGGTGGTGGCCGACGCGTGGGACCGTGCCTACCCGCGCGAGGTCGCGGCCTACCCGGGGACCTGGCGCGGCAGCGACGGCCCGCAGGCGCGTGCCGACAAGTACTGGCCGCCGGTGTCCCGGGTCGACAACGCCCACGGGGACCGCAACCTCGTCTGCGCCTGCCCGCCGCCGGAGGCGTTCGCGTGACCGGCCGCTGACCCGACCCGACGGCCGCGATCAGTCGGTCGACGCCTCGAGCCAGCGCAGCAGGGTCCTCGTCGGGACGCCGGTGCCGTGGCGAGGTTCGTGGTAGCGGTCCTCGTCCTGCCAGGCGGGGCCGGCGATGTCGAGGTGTACCCACGGCGTCGAGTCGACGAACTCGCGCAGGAACAGCGCGGCCATGGTCGCGCCGGCTTCGTCGCCACGGCCGAGGTTGTTGAGGTCGGCCACGTCGGACTCGAGGTTGTCGCGCAGATCCTCCCAGAGCGGCATGTGCCACATCGCCTCGCCGGCGGCCTCGCCCGCGCCGAGCAGTTGGCGCAGGAGATCGTCGTCGTTGCTGAACACGGCCGTGGCGCGCGGACCGATGGCGCGGATGGCTGCACCGGTGAGCGTCGCGAGGTCGACGATGGCGTCGACCCCGTCCTCGGCCGCGAGGGCCAACCCGTCGGCGAGGACCAGGCGACCCTCGGCGTCGGTGTTCATCACCTCGACGGTCGTGCCGCCCCGCACCGTGATCACGTCCGACGGCCGCTGCGCGTCACCGTCGATCATGTTCTCGGCCAGGCACAGCTCCCCGGTCACCTCGACCGGCACCTTCAGGTCGGCGAGCGCGGTGAAGACGGCGAGGACCGCTGCGGCACCGGCCATATCGCCCTTCATCCCCGTCATGATCTCCGACGGCCGCTTGAGCGAGATCCCACCGGTGTCGAAGGTGATGCCCTTGCCCACGAGGGCGACGCGCGCAACCGCGCCCTCGGGAGCCCACCGCAGCCGGACGAGCCGGGGCGGTCGTGACGATCCGCGGCCGACCGCCAGAAGTCCACCGCAGCCCTCTGCCGACAGGCGCTCCTCGTCCCAGACCTCCACCTCGACCTCGTCGGGAAGGATGGCGCGGGCGACCTCGGCGAACTCCGGGGGACCGAGCCGGTCGGGGGGACAGGTGACCAGGTCCCGCGCCACGTACTGGGCCCGGGCGTGGATGGTCGCCCGCTCGACGGCCCGCTCGGCGGCACCCCGCTCGGAGGTGGTGGTCAGGAGCGTGATCGTCTCGAGCGCACGGGGACGGGGCTGCGACCGTCCGGCGTCGTAGCGGTAGGCCCCGAGCAACGCGCCCTCAGCGGCGGCACGGACGCCGCCGGGTCCAACCGAGGCGAGCGAGACGCTGGTCGCGATGGTGCGGCAGCGGGGTGCGAGCTCCCTGACGGCCGATCCGAGTGCGCGACGGACGACCGTCTCCGACAGCCCGTCGAGCCGTCCGAGGCCGACCAGCGTCACGCGACCTGCCCGCAGGCCGGGAGCGGCGAGGTGGAGCAGCTGGCCGACCTTGCCGCGGAACACCTCGTCGCGCGGGGAGTCCTCGAGGCCGAGCGCCTCGAGGACCTCGTCGGTCCCTGGGCCGTCGACACCGCCTCGGAAGACCGGCACCACCAGCGCATCGACGTCGAGGTCGAGCAGGCCGACCGTGCTCACCTCGACCGACGGCATCGGGGTGTCTGGCAGTGGCAGCGGTGATCGGTCCACGGGGCCTCCGAGGGCTGCGGCGGGTGCTCGTCACACTAGGAGGTGACGGGCCTCGCCGACGCGGGCGACGGTCGGGGGATCGCCGCCCGTAGACTCCCGTCCGTCGCCGACGAGCCACCACCCGAAGGACACGGGATTGAGCACCGAGGACACCAGGCGCCGGATCCTCGCTGCGGCGCTCACGGTGATGAGCCGTCACGGGTTGGCGAGGTTGGCGCTCGAGGACGTCGCCCGTGAGGCGCGGGTGTCGCGCCAGACCGTCTACCGGTACGTCGGCAGCCGTGACGGGTTGATCACCGCGACCATCCTCCGCGAGGAGGAGGCGTTCCTCGAGCGGATGCGATCGGCGGCCAGCGAGCACCAGGAGCTGCGTCCGGCCCTGGCTGCGGCGATCGCTTCGGCGCTGACGAGCGCCCGTGAGCACCCGCTCCTCGACCGGCTGCTTGAGACCGAACCCGAGGCGCTGCTGCCGTTCCTGACCGACGGGTCGGGCCCGGTGCTGTCGGCGGCCCGGACGGTGGTCGTGGAGCTGTTCGGCCAGTACGTACCGGAGCTCGGTCCGGACGAGCAGGCCGTCGCGGCGGATGCGGCGACCCGGCTGATCGTGAGCTACGCGATCTCGCCGTCGGTCACGCCGACCGACGCACTGGCCCACCACCTCGCGGATCTGATGGTCGGTGGGGTGGTGGGCCAGCGTCGGTGATCGGCTGTCGTCAGCTGCCGAGCAGGCCGGCCTCCCCGAGCCACTCCCGGGCGACGTCGCGGGGTTCGCGCTGGTCGATCTCGACGGCCGCGTTCATGGCGATGAGATCGTCCTCGGTGAGCGTCGCGTGGATCTGGTCGAGGATGGCGAGCACCTCGTCGCCGTGGGTGTCGATCACGTCCTGACGCAGGACCGGCACGATGTTCTGGGGCAGCTGGAGCTGCTGGTCGTCCTCGAGCAGGACGTAGTCGTTGACCGCGACGACCGACTGGGTGGTGAACAGGTTGGCCCCGTCGACCTCGCCGGCGTTGAGCGCTTCGACGGTGATCGGCCCACCCGAGTCGAGGGTGACGAACTCCATGTTGGCGAGCCCGTAGACCTCCTGGTAGCCGCGGAAGCAGCTGATCCGGTCCTCGCACTCGGGGCCGCCACCGAAGGTGAACGTGCCCTCGAAGTTCGCGATGTCGGAGATGGTGGTCAGCCCGTGCTCCTCGGCGGTCTCGCGGGTGACGGCCAGACCGTCGACGTCCTGGGCGTCGGAGTACTCGCCGACGATCAGGTCGTCCTCGGCGAGGAGCTCGACGAGCGCGTCGTAGACCTCCTGCTCGTCTCGCAGGTCGGTGTCCTCCTCGCTCGCGGCGAACAGGTAGGCGTTGCCGGTGTACTCCGGGACGAGCTGCAGCTCACCGTCGACGACGGCGGGGAAGGTGTTCTCGCGCGAACCGATGTTCTCGCGCACCTCCACCGAGATGCCGGCGTCCTCCAGCGCGATGCCGTAGATCTGGGCGAGGATGCGGGATTCGGCGAAGTCGTTGGAGCCGACGGTGACGGTCTCGTCACCTCCGCCGCAGGCGGTCGCGAACAGGGCGACGGTGGCGACCAGCGCGGTCGTGACGGTCCGGGTCGTACGCATCGTGATGGGTCCCTCGGGGCTGGCGGTCCGGTCGCCGCTTCCGGGCGACGGGTCGGTCGTGCCGACCTCGACCGCGTGGCGGGCGTGACTGTAGGCCACCTCGCTGCTTCGGAGCCGGTGCCGGTCACGTACCGCTGACCTCGTACCGACGTCCGGCTGCGCTCAGACGGCGCGTCCGGTGTTCGCCGCGACGGTGGCGACGTCGTCCCCGGATGCACCACGGAGCTCCCTCGGGACCACGAGGCGTTCGATCCCGTCGACGGTCCGTTCGGTCGCGACCGCGAGCAGCGCGATGAGGATGATGCCGGCGTACATCACGCCGTAGTTGCGCGACCCGAACCCGTCGATGACGAAGCGGCCGAACCCGCCGCCGGCTGCGAGCGCCCCGATCGGCGCGGTCGCGACGACCTGGACGGCCGCCACGCGGATGGCGGTGAAGATGACCGGTGACGCGACCGGGAGCTCGACCTCCCACAGGAGCTGACGTTCGTCGTAACCCATGCCGCGCGCCGCTTCGAGGAGCGAGCGGTCGACGTTCTTGACGGCCGTGTAGGTGTTGGTGAACAGCGGGTGGAGCGCGAGGAAGAACAGCGCGAACACCGTCGGCCAGTAGCTGATGCCGAGGTCGAAGACGCGCACCGACAGGATCAGCCCGAAGACCAGCAGCGCCAGCGTCGGGATGGCTCGGCCCACGTTGGCGATGAAGGTCCCGATCGCTTGACCGCGACGGAAGTGGCCGGCGAGCACCCCGGCGGGGATGGCCACGAGCATGGCCGCGAGCAGCGGGGGGAGCGACAGCTGCACGTGCTCGATGAAGCGCACGAGGATGCCCCGGTTGCCGCTCCAGTTCGCCGGGTCGGTGAGGAAGCCGAAGGCGTCGATGAAGGGTTCCACGTCGTCTCCTCAGGCTGCGGCGCGACGCGACCACGGCGTCAGCGCACGTTCGAGGAGCTGGATCAGGCCGTCCGCGACGAGGGCCATGACCATCGGCGCCAGCGCGCCAACCAGCAGCTTCGGCAGGTAGAGGTTGGAACGCAGCCCGTCGAAGATGAAGAACCCGAAGCCGCCGTACCCGATCAGGCCGGTGATGGTGACCAGACCGATGGTGGTCACCGTGGCGATGCGGACGCCAGCGAGGATCACGGGCAGGGCGAGTGGCAGCTGCACCTCGAGGAAGAGGCGGTTGCGTGCGTAGCCCTGGCCCTCGGCGGCCTCGACGATCTCCGCGGGGACCCCCTCGATGCCGACGAGGATGTTGCGGATCAGGAACAGCAGGGTGTAGAGGGTCAGTCCGATGATGGCGGTGGTCGCGGTCAGGCCGAAGTACGGGCGCAGGACCGGGAACAGCGCGATCGACGGGATGGTGAACACGATGCCGGCGGCGGTGGTGATGGGCTTGTACGTCCGCCGGTAGCGCAGCGCGATCACCGACAGGACGATCGACACGACGAGCCCGAGCGCGATCGAGATCGCGGTCAGCTGCAGGTGCTCGAGGCCGCGCCGGACGATCGCGTCGGTGTTCTGGATCAGCCACTGGCCCGCAGGCGCGCCCTGGGCCAGCACGAGACCGCTACCGATGGCGATCACGGGTGCGCCGAACCGGTCGTGATCTCCGCGGTCAGGTCCCCGAGCTGCAGCATGCCGAGGTAGCGGTCGCCGTCGAACACCGCGGCCACACCGGTCGAGGAACGGACCATCGCGTCGAGGGCCTCGCGGAGGGTCGAGTCCCGGGTGATGCCGACCCGGAACCGTCGCGTGTCGACGTCACCCGCACGCGCGGCGCCTCGGAACTGATCCACCCAGGCCCACCCGCGGAGGTGATCACCGTCGAGCACGCCGCACCAGTCCCCGCCGTACTCCTCGGCCACCGCGACTGCGTCCGCGCCGGTGGCGTCAGCCGGGACGACGCTGCCGCGCCGTAGCTCGGGCAGGTCGGCGACGCAGCGGAGCGCCAGGCGCTTGAGTCCACGTTCTCCGCCGAGGAAGTCCTCGACGAACTCGTTGGCCGGCGCGCGGAGGAGCTCCTCGGGCGTGTCGAACTGTTCGAGCACGCCGCCGAGGTTGAGGATGGCGATGCGGTCCCCGAGCCGCATGGCCTCGTCGATGTCGTGGGTGACGAACACGATGGTCTTGTGCAGGTCCCGCTGGAGCTCCAGCAGCTGGTCCTGGAGGCGACCGCGGACGAGAGGATCGACCGCTCCGTACGGCTCGTCCATGAGCAGCACCGGCGGGTCGGCGGCGAGGGCACGTGCGACGCCGACGCGCTGCCGTTGACCGCCGGACAGCTCGCCGGGGTAGCGCTCCTTCATGCCCGGATCGAGGCCCATCAGCCCGATGAGTTCGTCGACCCGCGCTGCGGTGCGGTCGTCCTCCCACCCGAGCAGGCGGGGGACCGTGGCGATGTTGCGCGCGATGGTGTGGTGGGGGAACAGGCCGATCTGCTGGATCACGTACCCGATGTCTCGCCGTACGAGGTGGGCGGGCCGTTCCATCACGTCGTGCCCACCGACGGTGATCGTGCCGGAGGTCGGCTCCACGATCCGGTTGATCATCTTCAGGGTCGTGGTCTTCCCGCACCCCGAGGGACCGACGAGGGTGACCAGCTCGCCTTCGGCGATGGTCAGGTCGAGCGCGTCGACCGCGGGGTGGTCCAGACCGGGGAAGAGCTTGGTCGCCCCGCGCAACTCGATCATCGCGTCCGCCACGGCGTCTCCTCGCTGCCGGTGCGGGAGCGTAGGCGCCGACCGGCGGCCGACCGGTCACGTCCCGCACGGTGGGTAGGGTCCGAGGCCGGAGCTGGAGGGGATGGGTGACCGACGGGACCGGTGGCGAGGTTGATCAGCCCGTGACGAGCATCGAGGACCTCGATCGCGTGCTCGATGGCGCGGCCCTCCTCGGCCTGGAGCTCGACACCAAGTTCCGGGTGATCGCCGCCACGTTCGAACCGACGCCGGAGCGATACCCCTGGGGGACCGGTGTCGGTAGCGTCGAGGTCGTCGACCGTCGGGTGCAGGTCCTGGTCTCCCCGGTGTCGACCATCCTCGGATCGCTCCGCCGGACCACCACGGCCGACGCGGGTCAGCGGACCGAGGTCTACACCTTCACCGAGGAGCAGCTGGTCGATGTGGTGGCCGCTTTCGACGGCGCGGACGTCGAGTCCCCGCTCTTCGGCCAACCCGAACCGCGGCCGGGCAGCTGGGCGCCGGAGTGGTCGCTCGAGGGACGGTCGACGGCCGGTGACGGGACCAGCCGGACCCTCACGGTGTCGGTGCGTCACGAGGACGGCGCCGGCGAGCTCGCCCTCGACCTGTTCGCACGGTTCGACGAGGTCCAGGTGAAGGACCCGTTCGGTACCGACCTGTTCGCGGTGCCCGGTTCGGGGCCCCTGGACGCGTTCGAGCCAAGGCCTTCGTAGCCGCCGAGCTCTCCGGACGGGTCCGCGGGACCGACGTCCCCGCAGTCGGGGACGCTCGTCACCCCTGCGCTGATGGGTCACGGGCCTACAGTTCGGAGCGGAACGCCGCGTCCGGGACAGGGGTCGCTGTGCGCTTCGAGACCCACCGCCGGCGTCACCACGAGGGCGCGAGCACGCTCGAGTACGCGATCATGCTCGTCCTCGCCATCGCCGCCGTCCTCGTGCTGGTGATGGTCATCCTCGCCTGGTGACAAGGCGATCGCCGACAGTTGGGAGTTGACCCCGAGCTTCAGCAGGATGCTGCGGATCTGGCTGCGCACGGTCGAGACCGCTACGACCCACTCGGCCGCCAGATCGTCCGCGGACCACCCGTCGATGAGGGCGTCCAGGACCTGACGTTCGCGCTCGGTCAGCCGCTCGAAGGGCTCGAACCGCTCGACCTCCTGGCTGCGGTGCTGGCGCAGGTCGGCCAGCCACGACTGTCGCTCGGTGTCGCTCAGGGACGTACCCCGCTCCATCACCTCGGTGATGGCGGTGACCAGGTCCTCCAGTGGTTGCGACTTGCTGACGACGCCGACCGCCCCGGCCTCGATACAGGCCGCCAGCCGCGCCCGGTCCTTGACCGCGGTCAGCATCAGCACCCGAGCACCCGCGTCCACACAGCGTCCGATCAGCGGCAGGCTGGTGCCGTGTTCGCCCAGGTCGAGGTCCAGCAACACCAGACGCGGCTGCCGGGCCTGTACCAGCGCGGCCACCGCGTCGAGCGCCACGTCGCCGGACGTCGCCACCTGCAGCCCCTGAGCCCGCAGGGCGTAGGTCACGCTCTGCGCCAGCAGTTCGTGGTCCTCGACCACGATCACGTCCACCGGCCCCTGCTCGGACACGACCCACCTCCCGACCATCACCCCCGCCGAAGACGCTAGCGATGGCGCCACCTGACCGCGAAGACAGCGCACCGTCGGTGACGACGCGGAGCGCGTCGGGCTACCGGGCCGCGACGTCCCCGAGGTGGTCGTCCTCGTCGACCCCGCCGGCACGGCTCGCGTCCTCGGTCCTCGCCCGGACCAGCCGGAGCCGCCGACGCACGGCCACGGACTCACGCAGGTCCTCGGGCTGGTCGTCAACCTGCCCGGCTGCTCCGCCGAGCAGTGTGGAGAACCCGGGCAGCACGATCTCGAAGGCCGCGCCGCCGACCCCATCGGGTGACGCTAGGCGCAGGTCCCCGCCCTGGCCGCGCATCAGTTCGCGGCTGATGTGCAGCCCGAGGCCGCTGCCGGTCGTCCCGTCCGCGGCCGAGCCACGCACGCCCCGCTCGAAGATGGCCTCGCGCTGTTCCTCGGCGACACCGGGGCCTCGGTCGGAGATGCGCAGCACGACCCGGTCGTGCTCCAAGGTCGCCCGCACCGTGATGTCACCACCGCCGTAGCGTCGCGCGTTCTCGAGCACGTTGTGGATCGCCTGCACCGTGTCGACGGGCCGGCCGATCGCGACGAGGTGGTGCGGCACGTCGACGTGCACGTGGGTCGTCATCGTCCGCAGACAGGTCACGAGCGGCGCGATCGCTTCCGACGGGTGGAAACGTCCGACCTCGACCTGCTGCGGTCGGGGGTCGACCAGTCGCTGTAGGCGCTGAACCTCGCTGCTGATGCTCGAGGACAGGGCGGCCCGTTCGGCCGGATCCAGCTGGTCGCGGTACCGCTCCAGCGTCGTGGTCGCCGCCTCGATCGAGAACAGGACGTTCTGTGCCTCGTGGGTGCGTTCGCGCTCATCCTCCGCATCGCACCGGAGTCTCTCCGCAGCCGTGCGGGCTGCGGCGACCGAGGCGAGGAGCCGCCCGTCTTTGTCCCGGAAGGCTCGGATCAGCTCGATGATCGCCCCGGTCCCGATGGTGAGGAAGGCGGTGAGTTCGAGGATGACTGACCCGAGATCCAGCACCGCACCGTTCGCCCCGACCCGGAGCGGCGTCGCCGCGCTGGTGGCCAGGACCAGGCAGCCGAGCCCGAACCACGCCAGCAGGGGCCGTCGCGACCCGCGCCGAGGCCAGAGTGCCCACGCGCCGAGGACGAGCCAGACAGCGACCACGGCCACACCGGGCGCGCCAGTCACGGTGTCGACGCCGCTGCGCAGCTCCGCGGGCGTCAGGAGGACCTCCGTCACACCGGGCGCCCACGTCAACACGCCGACGACCACGAGGAGACCCCCGAGGGTCCCCCGGATCGACCGCCACGGTCGCAGGCCCGAATCCACCTCGGGAGCGATCAGGGCGACGACGACGAGGGCGGCGGTGACGATCCGGCCGCCGGCGGGGAGGGATCCGGTCCCCGCGACGGCGCTCGTACCCCCAACGACGAGACTCGGGCCGAGGACGCAGCTGGCGTAGACCCCGCTCGCGAGGCCGAGGTGCAGGGCGGCGGCCTCCCCGACGAGCTTCCAGCGGAGGACGCACAGACCGGCGACCGCCAGCGCGACCGCGAAGGCCGCGCCGCTGAACGACGACTCGGCCCGGGCGATCTGCACGAGGTCGAACGGTTCGCCTGGCCCCAGTCGGGTGAGGATGAAGCCGAGCACGACGAACGAGGCGACCAGGAGGAACGACCGGCCCAACGGCTGTGACGTCGCGAGGAGGCCGCGACGATCGCGACCGCGGTAACGGTCGGAGAGCGCTGTCCCCTCGCGACGGCGCGACCGAATCGCGCTGCCGTGCCCCGGCTTCCCCTCCACCACGTTCCCATCCTCAGGAGCCACGCGGCCCCCCGGTGCGGCTCGCTCCACGAGCATCGTTGATGGTAGACGCGGAGGGGGTCGTTCGGAGCAGGACAGATGTCCCGTCGCAGCGGGACGCCGTGGTGACCTGGTGTGACGGCTCGGGCGCTGTCCGTCACGCAGCTCTCGGTTCTCGCGGGCATCCGACGCTGCTGGATGGTCCGGACCCGTTAGGTTCCGCGGGAAGCTCCAGCGCCGTGAACGACCGGGTGTCGGTGGGGTAGGAGCGAGACGGTGAGCGCAGCAGCGGGGTGGTACGCCGATCCGAGCGGGACTCACGGCCAGCTGCGCTGGTGGGACGGCGCCGCGTGGACCGAGCACGTCACTGCGGCGCCCGCGCCACGGAGCGGGAACGGTCTCCGGACGGGGATCATCATCGTGGCCGTCGTCGGGGCGATCGTCCTGGCGCTCATCGGCTTCATCGGCGTCGCCGCGGTGCGTTTCGGCGAGTTCGACACCAGCGGCGTCACGGCCGACACACGCACGAACGTGACGGTCCGGACCGAGGCGCAGATCGGGGACCGGCTCACCGCCACCATCCCCTCGGACGGTGCGTTCCAGGCCTCCTTCACCGTCGAACGTCCCGGCACCGTCACGTTCGACGTCCGGGGCGAGGATGGCTTCGACTCGATGCTCGAGGTCATCGGCCCGTCCGGCGAGTCGCTCGGGCAGAACGACGACCGTGAGGTGGACGCCCCGGGTGGCGACGTCTTCGACCCCTACCTCGCGCTGGAGCTCGCTCCCGGCCGTTACACCGTGTTCGTCGAGGGTTGGGTGGGCGAGGGCGGCAGCTTCGAACTGCGGATCGACTGAGCCCGGCCGGGCGCGACACCCGGCCGGACCGGACGACCGCTCAGGCCGTGGCGCCACCCTCCTGCCCCTCGGCCTCGGCGACCGCCGCGTCGATCTCGGCCTCGATCGCATCACGGTCAGCCGCGTCGCTGGCCGGAGCACCGGCGATCCCGAGCTCGCTCCGCAGCTGCGACAGGCGCGCCTGCGCCTCGTTGTTCATCGCGGCCTGCTCGACCTCGAGCATCTGGCCCTCGACCGAGTCCGCGGCGAGCTCGGACCTACCCTGTGCCTTCGCGAGTCGGCCCTCGATCTTCGCGCGGACCTCGTCCATGGTGGGGACGTCCTGCCCGACCGTGGCCGTCAGGGACTCCATCGAGGCGTTCATCTGCTCGGCCATCTCGGCCTGCCCGAGCTGGTTGAGCAGCGTCTGCCGCTCCGCCATCTTCCGCTGCAGCAGCGACGCGTTCTGCGACACCGCGGCCTTGGCGTGGTCCGATGCCGCGGACGCTTGCAACAGCAGGTTCTGCAGCGTGTTGACCTCGTCCTCGAGGATCACGAGCCGCTGCGCGAAGTTCTCGGCCGCCGTCGCCATCTTCGCGACGCGGTCGGTGTCGCCCGCGGCGGTCGCCTCCTCGGCCATGACCAGGGCCTGCTTGGCGGACGCCCGCGTCTTGTCGAGGTTCTTCAGCGCACGATCGAGCTGCATCTGGGTCTGCTTCTGGCTGGCGATCACGTCGGCAGCCCGTTCGCGCAGGATGCGGTGCTGCTCCTGCGCCTCGCGGATGGCCTGCTCGATCTGGATCTTCGGGTCGGCCATCTCGTCGAACTTGCCGGTGAGGGCGGCGCCGAGGTAGCGCCAGATCCGGGTGAAGACGTTCGCCATGGTGCTCGCTCCTGGTCGTGGTCTCTGATCGGTGCTGTGGTCGGTGGTCGGTCTTCGCGTCCGTGCGTCACGTGGCGGTGGGTCGCCACGGGCGACGTCCGGTCAGCCGAGGGCGGTGGTCTCCTCGAGGGCTTGGCGCAGCGCCTCCATGTCCTGAACGACCGCCTCGATGTCGGAGCCGATCGTGCCGGCCAGCCCGACGTCGCCGCGGTCGGCCGACAGGCCGAGCTCGACGGCGCGTGCCACCGATTCGTCCAGCCTGGCGTCCAGCAGCTGCAGCTGTTCGCCGACGTCGCGTCGGGTCCGTGCGAGCCGTTCGGTCGCGTCGAGCTGGGCCTGGAGAGCGGCCCGGGTCTGCTGGGCGGTCGCGTCCTCGCGCCCGGTGAGGTCGTCGAGCCGGTCACGCACCCGGCGCGGGTCCTCGAGGCTCATCGCGGCTCGGTCCAGCGCGAGACCCCGGTTGGCGATGTGCCAGCACTGCTCGACGCCGTCGCGGACGCGTTCACCGATCGCGAGCAGCCGGACACGGACCGGACCCTCCTGCACACCCGACAGCGCCCGGTCGTACCGGGAGGCCGCGTCCTGGGCTTCGCGCACGTAGTCACGCCACGGAGGCGGCAGGGAGCGCGCGTCGAAGCTCGGGCGCTTCGCACCGCGTTCGACGGCGGTGCCGACGACCAGCCCCCACGCGGCGACACCCGCGGCCGCCGCCAGCACCAGCGGGGCACCCGCCGCCACGACGACCGCCGACCCCGCACCCGCGGCCACGATCGCGGCGGGGCTCATCATCCGCTGGGACACGCGGCGGGTGAGGATGCGGTCGC
Organism: Nitriliruptor sp.; assembly: GCF_040882075.1. NCBI lineage: Bacteria > Bacillati > Actinomycetota > Nitriliruptoria > Nitriliruptorales > Nitriliruptoraceae > Nitriliruptor > Nitriliruptor sp. The sequence continues at coordinate 37,695 of NZ_JBBEBZ010000202.1, read as the reverse complement.
GGAGGCCCATCAGAAGTTGCTCACGACGGCCTCGAAGACCCGGTCGATCGAGCGTGCGTCCGTCGCGTCGTACGCGGCGGCGTCCGTCGCCTCGGCGATGCGCCGCAGCGTGGTCATGTCGGCGTCGTCGCCGTACCCGATCGGGAACACCCGGACCTCACGGGAGGTCGCACCCTCGGCGCCTCGTTCCAACCGGCGCAGCGCGTCCTCGAGCCCGACCTCGCTGTAGCCGTCGTCCTGGCCGTCGGAGAGGACCACCACCGCGTTGATCTTCGCGTCGTCGTACCCGTCGAGCAGCAGCTCGTAGCTGTCGGCCACCGCCGCGTAGAGGGGCGTGCCCTGGAGCGGCACGAGGCCCTCCAGCGCGGTGCGGAGCTCGTCGCGGACCTCGCCCATCGGCGCGACCCCGACGAGGTCGACCCAGTCCCCGGTCCCGTTCGCACCGAGCCCCGAGGTGAAGATGCGCAGGCCCACTTCGTCGTCGTCGCGGAACTGGTCGAGTGCGGTGACGGCGGCCTGCTTGGCGAGGTCCAGCTTCGTCGCGCGCCCACCCTCGGCGGTCGAGACCGGGTCGCCCATCGATCCGGACACGTCGACGGTCAGCATCACCCGTGCCGCCTTGCGCTGCGCGTCCCACTGGTCGAGGACCGCGGCGAGGACAGCCGGGTCCGGGGTCTGCAGCGTGGTCTGGGGCTGGTCCGGGTCGACGCCGAGGTCGAGGGTGATCGGCGCACCGATCGGGACGGCCGGGTTGCCGGGGCGGAACCCGAACTCGAGCACCCGCTCCTGGTTCCCCGGCTGCTGGACGTAGTCCTCGAAACGAGCGGCTGCGGCCCGTTGGTCGTCGCTGACCCAGTCGGCGTCGAGGACGATGAACGGGTTGTCGCTGAAGAGCGTGCCCTCCTTGGGGTAGATCGACACGAGGGGCACGCGCGGTTCCTCAGGGACCTCACCGGGCTGGAGGACGCCGTCGGGGTTGCCGCGGTTGTAGTTGACGACCGAGACCTCCTCGACCGCGACCGCCGACGCGTACGCGAGCGCTGAACCTCGCGCGTCGTTCCGGTAGAGGTTGTTCAGGAAGGTCAGCGTGGTGTCGCCGTAGTGGGTGACCGCCGATTCGATCCCGGCGGCGTAGGCGGCGACGTCCGGTTGCCGGACGTCCTCGACGGTCAACCCCGATGTCTTGCCCGTGGCCGCGTGGTACTGCGCGATGAGCGCCGACAGGCCGGAGGTCGAGAAGTGCGGGTTGGTCTTGCCGAGCTTGAACGGTCCGAACTCCGGCCGACCGAACGCCGCCCACCCGTCGGGGTCGGTGGCCAGATCGAGCACGTCCTCCCACCCGATCGGGGTCTCGGGGTACCCCAGGGCGTCCGCCATCGGCTCGGGCACGGCGATGACCAGCGGCGAGATCATGAACGGTCGGGAGTCGCCGACGATCGGCGGCTCGCCACGTTCCCCGAGCTCGTGGTTGACCAGCGCCCCCCACGACGAGGACGCGGGCGACCAGATGACCGGTCGCGGACCCTCGATGTCCTCGTCCCAGCCCTCGAACAGCAGCGAAGCCGCCAGCCCGGACGCCTTGGTCGCCGGGCGGACGAAGATGCAGCCTGCCTCGGTGGTGAACCCGTCCTGGCCGTCCGCCGATGCCGCGTTGAAGGTCCGGGCGAGATCGGTCAGCAGGTCGATCTTCTCGCTCGAGACGGCCATGTCGACCAGGGTGCAGTCCCCGGGGTCAGCGTCGACGGCGACCCCGTCGTCGTTCCCGCCGTCGTCCCCGCTGAGGTCCACCGCCACGCAGGCGGTCGCGATCAGCGCCGCCGCCACGGCGACGGCCAGCGCACGCCACCTGACAGGACGGGGGAGGGGAGCGGTGGGGTGCTGCACGGGCGCCTCCTTCGAGCAGCGCTTCTACATCATCGGACGGTCTCGGTGAAGGTCGTGCGCAGCGCCGTGAGCGCGCCGGCACCGGGCAGCGTCGCACCTGGAGCCTCCGTCGGCAGCTGTGATGTGTCCCCTGGTTCACCGGCGAGCGGGGGAGGGGTCACCTCGGAGGTGTGCCAGCCTGCCGCCCCGGCCGCCGCCCCGACCTCGCCGCGCAGCGACTCCGCGTCCGTGCCGCCGGTGGTGGCGACGACGAGGTCGAACGAGGTCGCCCCGCCGTCGGTCCCGACCACCGGGGGGTAGGCGGCGACCAGGCGCGGCCCCCACTGCGCCGATCCCTCGATCGCCCGCCGGGCGGCCGCCTCGGAGGTCAGGACGAGATCGAACGAGGACGGCCCGGTGAGCACGGCCGCTGCCAGCGGGGAACCGGCCGACGGGCGGAAGTCCGGGACCGACCTGCCGAACCGCGCGATGACGTCGAGGTAGCCGCCGTCGGCCAACGACCGTGTCCCGAAGCCGAGCGTGTCGAGCTCCGCGGCCGTGAACGCCCCGAGCGCCGCCAGGCCGAGCGACGATCGCGCCGGGTCCTCGAGACCGGGTTTGAACGCAGCCCAGGCGTCCGGGCCGCCGAGGTCGGACCACGACCGGCCGGCGGCCTCACCGAGGCAGGCCAGGCCGATCACACCGCCCTCGCAGGCGGCCGCGAGCACCTCACCACGATCGTCCCAGGTCACCAGCACCAGAGGCGAGGAGGCGATGGCCGTGTCCTCGGCAGCCGGATCGAACAGCGGTGCCAACCCGCGTCGGATCCGATCCTCGTCGACGATCGCCGGCCACGGCGCGATCGTGACCCAGGCTTCGGGAAGATCCTCACCGCTGGCCCCGTCGGGCAGGGCCACCAACCGGTCGACGGTGGTGCCGGCCGGTTCGCGACGCACATCCAGCTCGCCGTCGGCCGCGAGCGCGTCGCACACCTCGGCGAACGCCTCGTCGCAGAGGACGGACGCGGCAGCGGACGACCCACCACCGGGGAGCGTTGGGAGGGCGCCGTCCCCACCGGCGCGCAGGTCGCGGACGAGGAAGCCGAGCCCCACGAGCCCGACGGCGACCAGGACGGCGAGGAGCCGCTTCACGGGTGCGCGTCCGCTCCGTCGGCCGGGCGCCCTCCGAGCTCGGCGACCTCGTCGGCCGTCGGGACGTCCTCGGCACGGATCTGCGACAGGGCCGAGGCGTCGGGGGAGCGACCCTCCCGCACGCTGGCGGCGATGCGGGACGCCTGCCGGTCGATCGACGCCTCGACGAGGTTGCGGGCGAACCGGCCGTTGCCGAACCCGCGGTCCCGCTCGGCCTCATCGAACCGTGCGCACAGCGCGTTCCGAGCCCCGGCGGTGAGCCGGTACGCGCCTGCCTCGGCGAGCAGCTCGGCGATCTCGAGCAGCTCCTCGTCGGAGTAGTCGGGGAAGTGCAGCGTCCGCGGGAAGCGCGACGCCATGCCCGGGTTCGATGCGACGAGGTCGGCCATCTCCACCGGGTACCCCGTCAGGATGACCACGATGCGGTCGCGCCGGTCCTCGGCGAGCTTCACGACCGCGTCGATGGCCTCGCGACCGAAGTCCCGTTCCCCACCACGAGCCAGCGAGTAGGCCTCGTCGACCAGCAGCACCCCGCCGTCGGCTTCCTCGAAACGCTCCTTGACCCGAGTCGCGGTCTGGCCGACGTACCCGGCGACCAGGCCCTCGCGGTCGGTCTCGACCAGGTGCCCGCGCTCGACCAGGCCCATCGCGGCGTAGAGCCGGCCGAGCAGGCGCGCGACCGTCGTCTTGCCGGTCCCGGGGTTGCCGGTGAACACCAGGTGGCGGGACACGTCCGGCACCTTGAGACCCGCGTCGGTCCGGAGGTTGTCGACCAGCAGACGGTCGGCGACCCGCCGCACCTCGGCCTTCACCGGTTCGAGCCCGATGAGCTCGTCGAGCTCGGCCAGCAGCTCCTCGACGTCCTCCTCGGTCGGCCGGTCCTCGGCGCCCGTCGGCTCCTTCTCGGCCTGCACCGCGTCGGACGCGGGGGCGGGGTCGCCGGGAACGCGGCCCGGTCGCGCGCCCGCGGCGTCGATCGTGGACAGCATCGTGGTCCGCAGCACGTCGAGCAGCGCCAGGGCGCTGGCGGTCGGGTAGACGTCGAGCGCGACGACCGCGTGCGCGAGCTCCATGACGGCGAGGTAGTAGCGCCAGGCATCGAGGTGCGCCCGACCGGCGAGCAGGCGAGAGAGGACCGCATCGGGCGCGACGAGGCTGAGGTCCGGACGTGCCACCTCGGCGGGGGCGACGGGACCCACGATGGCGCGGAGGGCCTCGACGCCCTCGGGTGAGATCGACCCGCTGACGCCGAGCAGCCACGATGCGACCAGCGCGGCTTCGTCGCGTACCTCGGTCTCGGTGACCTCGGCGGCGCCACCCGCGGCGAGCGCCGCTGCGGTCATCGACCCCACGGGAGCGTCGAGGGGCCCCGCGGACGCGGAGGGCTCGTCGGGTGCGCCCTGGTCGCTGTCGCTCACCCTGCGCTCCGTGCGTCGCCCGGTAGCACCGACGCCACCGTCCCCGAACACCTCACTCTAGAGGCGGAGCCGGATCGGGCGAGCCATCCGTCGGATCCGCCCGCCTGGTGGAGCGACGCTAGCATCGCTAACGTTAGCATCGCTAGCAGATCGAGGAACGGAGGGGAGCGGTGCCACACGCGGACGACAACCCGTACGTGCCGGGCTTCGGCATCGTGCCACCGGCGCTGACCGGACGCGAACCGGAGTTCGCCGACCTGGCCACGGCGTTGCGGCGTGCCCGCCGGGGCTCGTACGAGCGACCTCGGTTGCTCACCGGTGACCGTGGGATGGGCAAGACGGCCGTCCTCGGCGAACTGCACGCGGCCACCCGTGCCGACGGCTGCTGGGTGATCGACCTCGAGGCATCGGTGAGCGGCGACACGATCGCGGTGCTGCTGCGGGAGCTGACCCGCCACCTGCGGGGCGCGCGACGGGACGCCCGGGTCGGGGCGGCGGTGAACGCGGCGCTGGCGACCATCGCGTCGGTGACCCTGGCCCACACCGGCCTGTCGGTGGAGGTCGAGCTGGCCCCACGACCTGGGGTGGCCGACTCGGGCGACATCGCAGCTGACCTCGGCGACGCGCTCATCGCCGCCGGACAGGCTGCGCTGGAGTCCGGTACCGCGATCGTCGTGACCGTCGACGAGGTCCAGGCGATGCCCGCAGCGCAGGTCTCGGCGCTGTTCGGTGCGCTCCAACGGCTCGCCAAGCACGACGTCGACCCGACCCTCGGGACCCGGCTGCCGGTCATCTGCGTCGTCGCGGGGCTGCCGAGCAGCCGCGCCGCCCTCCGCGCTGGCGCCGGGACCTACGCCGAGCGGGTCCGCGAGCACGTGCTCGACCTCCTCGACGACGCCGCGGTCACCGAGGCGCTGCGGACGCCGGCCGAGGACCAGGGGGTCGCGTGGAGCGGCGATGCCATCACCGCGGCGCTCGCCGGTGCCGCCGGTTACCCGTTCGCGTTGCAGCTCGTCGGGTACGAGACCTGGGCGGCCGCCGCGCTCCGGGGCGAGGACGCCGACCTCATCACCGAGGCGGACGCAGCGAAGGGCGTCGCCGCGGCTCGCCGCGAGCTCGATCGGCTGCACGCATCTCGGCTCGACGAGGTGCCCGACACCGAACGTCGCTACCTGCAAGCCGTCGCGCGGCTCGACGGGACCCAGCGTCGCTCGGCGGTCATCGCCGCCGAGCTCGGCGGCACCGCACAGGAGTGGGCGTGGGCCCGTGCCCGGTTGATCGAACGCGGGCTGCTCCGCCCGGACGGCCACGGGCGCGTCGCGTTCACCTTGCCCGGGCTGGCCGAGCACCTGCGCGCCGTCGAGGGCACCTGACCGGGGAGGAGTGGAGGTTAGTTTACGTAATGTCACTTATGGGGGAACAAGCTAGCGACGAGAGCGGGGCCGTCCGTCACAGCTCGCGCAGCGGATGGGGCGTCCACGGTGGCCACCGCGGTGGGTAGTCCGCGGTGCCGTACCGGTAGGACGCCACCTCGAGCGGTCCCTGGTCGATCGCGTTGTTCCAGAAGACCGCCCGGTGGCAGCTGGGTGCTGCGTCGACCACGAACAGCCACAGGCGCTGGTAGCGGCTCGTGAGCTTGTCGGCTGGGACGTCGTGTCCACCGGCAGCGACTCTCGAAGCCACACGGTGAGCGGACAGGTGCAGTGGGATCATCACCACGTGTAGGACGACGTCGTAGCCGGCCGCGTTCGCCGCCGCGACCAGTTCCACCTTGGAGGCGTGGGAGGACACGGTCTCGGTGCAGAAGTCGAGCCGAGCGTCGATGAGCGCTCGGCGGGCTCGTACAGCGATCCTGGCAGCTCGGTCGGCGTTGGCCAGCTCGTCCCCCGGGAACCGGTCACGGGCGATGAGGTCGGCGTTGACGAACGGCAGGCCGGGCCGGGCTGGGCGAATCACACGCTGGTACAGCGTGGTCTTGCCGGCACCGTTGGGTCCAGCGATGAGGTCGAGACGACTCACAGGGGCCGTCGGCTGCCGTCCGGTGCGATCTCTGTCAGGGTGCCCTCGTCATCGACCGACACGGTGGTCTGTCCATCGGCTCGCGCAGAGGCTCCGAACGACTGCGCTGCAGCCAGTTCGGCGATCCGCGCATCCACGAGGGCGTGGGCGGCGACCCGCTCATCACGACCGAGGCTGGAGAACTGGTCCTGCCCCGAGACGACAGCCAGGAGCCGACGGTTGCCGACGGAACCGGAGCGGTCCACCAGCATCCCGATACGAGCCCAGTGGTTGACCTGCTCGGCGACGGAGCGGTTCTCCGCTGAGGCGACCGCGGTCGCGGTCGCGGCGATGTCACTCGCCACGCGGGTCGGTGTCGAAGGTGCCTTCGCCACGATGGTTCCTGTCGCAGTCTGCTACGATCGTACCATCTCGCGACACGCAGCGAGGAGAGTGGTCAGGGGCGGACCTCTGCGAGCAGCTCATCGAGCGATGAGCCGGTCAGCTCCCCGATCACCCGGCCGACGAGGCGCCCGTCGGTATCGAACGCCACGGTGTACGGCAGCACCCGACCGCCGACCTCGGCCAGCACGTCCGCGTCCGGGTCGTGCAGCGTCGGGATCGTGATGCCGTACTCACGCACCATCCGCTCGCCGAGGGCGCGCTGCTCGTAGGTGTGCACGCCGAGGAAGGCCACGTCGGGCTCCGCGTCCGCGGTGTCGAGCAGCAGCGGCAGCTCGCGCTTGCACGGCTCGCAGAAGCTCGCGAAGAAGTTCACGACGACGGGCCGGGCGTCGGTCTCGCGTCGCAACCAGCCAGCCGCCTGCGGCCAGGTGGCCGCGTCGAGCACGGGTGCTCGTGGCGGCGGATCGCCCGCGACCTCGACGGCACCGAGGTCCAGCCCGTCGGTGACCGCGACGCGGGATGCCTGGGGGGTCGGATCGGCGGCACCCGGACCGACGACGGTCGTCCCGCCACCTCCCCCGTCACCGCAGCCGACAGCCAGGCTGACGGTCGCAACGACCAGCAGACGCACGAGCGTGCGTCTCACGGGCGTCCCTCCTGATCCGGACCCGAGCGGTAGCGCGCCGCCGATGCCGATCGGACCTGATCCGGATCCACGCGCCCGAGCGGCCACGTGGCCGGCGCGAGGTGTGCGGCGATGCCGAGCGCGATGCTGACCCACCCGACCCGCACCGAGGGCCCGGTCACGAGGTCACCGAGGACCTCGACGGTCGTGGCAGCCACCACGACGAGCACCCCGAGGTTCAGCAGCACGGTGCGCGATCGTGCGAACCGCTCCGTGCGGTGCAGGATCACGTCGCGGCTGGCGAAGTCGCGACCGCGCAGCTGCGGTGCGAGGTGGAGCAGCACCGCGAGGATGAGCTGGGCGAGCACGCCGACGAACAGCACGACCCCGACGATGTCGAACATGCGCCGCTGGACGGTCGCGACCGCGACGACGTCGAGGCCGACACCGGCGATGAACCACACCCCCACAGCGATGATCGGCCAACGGAGCGGCGATCGGTCCGACGAGGCGGCGGCGCCGATCAGCGCGGTGACGACCACCACCACGGCCCAGCCGTAGACCATCAGCGCGAGCACCGTCGCGACCCGGGCGACCCGGGCGACATCCCCGGCCGCTCCCCCAGCGACCACCAGCCCCACCACCACGACAGCGAGGGCGACCGCGGCGGCTCGCAGCGCCGTCGATGCCCGACCGTCGGCGCCGGGGCGCATCCGAGCCCGCAGGAGCGCCGGGCCGAACACCACCACGGTCGCCAGCACGGTCAGCCCGGACCAGCCGAGGACGTTGAGGTGGAGGTGGGCGTCCCGGACACCAGCGAACCAACTCCCCTCGACGGCGCCGATCCCGACGGTGGTGCCCGCGACCGCCCCCGCGAGGAAGGCCAGGTGGGCGTCCTCGTAGCGACGGACGATCCAGACGAAACGCGGGGCACGGGCCGCGTGTCGGGCACGCCGTAGCGCCGCGAGGTTGGTGCCGATCACGCCGAGCAGGCCGAGGGTCCCGAGCCCGAGCAGCGCCCGGCCGTGCGTCAGTCGACCGGCCAGCAACGCGATCACCGACGCGTCGAGCACCACGGCCGCGACGATCGCCCGCCGGACATCGGTCGGCGCACCCTGCCCGGTGAAGCTCGTGGCGAAGTGTCGCGTGAAGGCGGCGATCAGGGTCGTCAGCACGCCGAGGGTGAACAGGTGGACCACGACCCACCTGCCCCCTGGCAGCCACCGGGCGGCGAGCAGCCAGCCGAGCGCGAGCAGGCCGAAACCGATGGCGGAGACGACGGCTGGGACGGTGGCCGCGAAGGGCGAGCCGCCGAGGCTCACGGCGCGGTGGCCGGTGAGCTTCTCGTCGGGCATCCGGCCCCCATCTGCGCTCCGCGCGCGGCTGCGCCACGCCGGCGGTCCGAACCGCCGGTACCGTCGAACGGGACGCAACCCTCCACGTTAGGCGTCGACGATCATGCACGCGACCAGCCTGGGGCCGACCGACCGGCTACGCCACCGCGCCCTGGCGAACCGGTCTCGAACCGCGCTCCTGGCCGTGTTGCGGGAGCAGCCGGCGGGCAGCGGTGCGCACGCGCTCGCCACCCGGCTCGGGTTGCACGTCAACACCGTCCGGGCCCACCTCGCCCTCCTCGAGGAGGCAGGGCTGGTCGCATCGGCCCCCGAGCACCGCGGGGTCCGGGGCCGGCCGCGCATCGTCTACCGCGCCGTCGAGTCGTCGGGCGTTGACGTCCCCGACGACGGCTACCAGCTCCTCGCCTCCGTGCTCGCGGGAGGTCTCGCGAGGGGTGCCGGGGACCCGGCTGCCGATGCCGAACGGATCGGTCAACGGTGGGGCCGGCAGGTCGCGAACGACGGTGGCGAAGGGTCCGACCAGCACCCGACGCGGGAGGCGACCATCGCGCGCGCCACGGCGCTCCTCGAGAGGTTCGGGTTCGCCCCCGCGGCAGCACCGGACGATCCGGGTGTCATCTCGCTGCGCCGGTGTCCGTACCTCGAGGTCGCCGCGGAGCACCCGGATGTCGTGTGCCGCCTCCACCTCGGTGCCCTGCGCGGTGCGTTGGAGACGGCCGGACACACCACCGAGCTGTCCCTGATGCCGTTCGTCACGCCGACCACCTGCGAGGTCCGGATCACCTGACCGGCCGCGGGTCGTGATCGGGTTCAGGTGGTCGTGACCGCCTCGATCCGAGCTCGATCCGCCGGCCCGCTGTCGTCGATCACAGCCGGACGGGTGCCACGGTGTCGCGCCCGCCGGATGACGATCGCGACGACGATCGCCTGCGCGACGCCGAGCGCGATCGCGAGCCGGACGACCGCTTGCGGCCACACCGTCGGGAAGTGGGACGCGTTCAGCATCGGGAGGTGGACGATCCCCTGGTGGTAGAGGAGCGCACCCGACGCGATCGCCAGCGCCAGCGCCCGCCCGTGATCGACCCGCAGCGCCCACAGGGCTGCCCCGAAGCCGGTGCCGAGGAACAGCATCGTGTGGAGCAGCCCGGACAGCTCGTCGAGGGGGTTGCTCGGCCAGGCCACCAGGTCGTCGATCAGGTGGATCCCGTTGAAGGTCGCGACGAGGAGGACGACCAGCGCCGCGGGACGGAGGACGTCGACCGGATCGCGGCGGCGCAGACCGAGCACCCCGGGCGCCACCAGGAGCGCCGCGGCGACGAGCCACGGCCAGGCACTCGGTGGATCGTCCCAGGCCATCTCCCCCGCGAGGACCGCGGTGCGATCACCGTGGACCAGAGGGATCGACCAGGTCTGGAAGACGCCGGCGTCGTCGCCCGCCCGCCCGATGGCGCCCACGAGGTTGACGCGCATCATGGCCCGCGCGATGGGGCCTGCCTCGACGAAGCGCGGCGGCGCCGGTGACATCCAGTGGACGCGGTGGTCGTGCCACAGCGCCCGTGGCTCGTCGTCGATGGCGATCCACTCCGGCTCCGCGGCGGGATCGACGTTCCGTGGCATCGCGACGTCCCGGCGCGAGCTCAGGCGGCGCTCGAGACGCTCGTCGTTGAGGTAGGTGGTCGGGGACCGCCGGTTGCGCTCGGTCCCGTCCGGGCCGAGGCGTAGGTAGGGCTCACCCTCGTAGCCCTCCACCACCAGCACCTCGTCGCCGGTGTTGACGACCTCGATGAGCAGGCCCCCGGTGTGGACCGTCCAGCTGACGCCCGGCAGGTGGGGATCGTCGGTGATCCGGCTGTCGAGGTTGGTCGTCTCCTGGGTGCGGGTGTGTGCCGCCGCACCGGTGGCGGACAGAAGGAGCAGGCCGAAGACGGCGATCAGCAGCGTCGCCACCGCCCGCAGCGGGACGACCGAGCGGCTCACCCGAGGAACGCGGACGCGGCGACCAGGAACGAGAACGCCCCGAGGAAGGCGTTCGAGCCGTGGAAGAGCCGCCACGCCGGCTTCGGCGTGGGATCACGCACGAGAGCGATCGCGCGGGCCAGGAACCAGGCGCCGAGGACGATGGTCGCTATCGCCAGCGGCCAGCCACCGATGCCGAGCAGCGGCAGCAGCAGCGCCGTGGCGACGGTGAGGGCCGCGTAGACCGCACCGTGGCGGGCGGCGACGGCGGGTCCACGCACCACCGGCAGCATCGGCACGTCCGCGCGGGCGTAGTCCTGACCGGTGCCGACCGCGAGCGCCCAGAAGTGGGTCGGGGTCCAGAGCGTGACGAGGGCGAACAGCACCCAGGCCGGGGCGGCGAGCTCGCCCGTGACCGCGGCCCAGCCGATCAGCGGCGGTGCCGCGCCCGCGGCCCCACCGATGACGATGTTCTGCACGCTCCGACGCTTCAGCCAGACCGTGTAGATCCCCACGTACCACAGCCACGCGGCCACGGTGAGCGCCGCCGCGAGCCAGCCGGTGACGACCAGCAGCAGCGCGGTGCCGCCGACCAACAGCACCGCAGCGAAGACGAGCGCACCCGCTGGCTGGATGCGTCCGGAGGGCAGCGGGCGGTGGGCCGTGCGCTCCATCGCCGCGTCGATGTCGCGGTCGAAGACCATGTTCGTGGCGTGCGCCGATCCCGACACCGCCGCTCCCCCGACCAGGGTCGCCAGGACCAGGCCGAGACCGGGCCACCCGCCCGCTGCGACGAGCATCGCCGGGATGGTCGTGACCAGGAGCAGCTCGACCACCCGCGGCTTGGTGAGGCTCGCGTGGTCGGCCACCACCTGCCACCCCCGGGTCTCCGGGAGGGTGCGGATGGCGGTGATGGCCGTCACGTCAGCCGACCGGCCAGAGCCGGGCCAGACCGAGGTGCGAGACCACGTACATGACGACGAAGAACAGCAGGAAGAACAGCACGATCGCGTAGGTGCCCGGCGCCTCGAAGTCGTGCCAGCGCTTGGCCAGCCCCTTCAGACGGCCGGACGGCTCCATGACCGCCGTGGTTCCGGCGCTCGCGCGCTCCCCCGCGGGCACGCCGGCAGCAACCCGCTCGCGCTCGGGGGTCCCGAACGCGTAGACCAGGCCGGCGTCGGGACGGTCGGTCTTCTCGCCGCGGAGCAGCGTGGCGACCATGACCCAGACGAACATGGCCCCGCCGATGACGGCGAGCACGGCGCCGACGGACACCAGGCCCATCATCATCGGGAACGGTCCGGTGCTGAACTGGTCCACACCGACCTGCGCGTTCTCGTAGCTGAGGTCGGCCACCCGGCGCGGGGCCCCGAGGCGGCCGGCGACCATCATCGCCAGCGTCAACAGCAGCACGCCCCCGGAGAAGACGTAGGGCTGCCACTTGGCCACGCGCACGTTGCGTAGGCGTCGCTGGCTCAGGAGCGGCACGAGGTAGTAGCTGAGGCCCATGAAGGCCATCGTGGTGCCGGACACGACCGTCGAGTGGAAGTGGCCGACCGTGAAGAGGGTGTTGTGGATGATCATGTTCAGCTGCATGTAGCCCATCAGGACGCCGGAGACGCCGGCGATGAAGCCGAAGAAGACCACCGACATGACCAGCGACGAGAACCCGGGTTCACCCCACGGTCCCTTCTTCAGCCACTGGAACAGCCCCTTGCGGTAGCCGCGGCCACGCTGCGCCGTCTCGATGGAGGCCGGGATCGAGAACGCGTGGATGAGGCTGGCGAACATCGCCAGGTAGAGCATGTAGCTGGTGTTCATGATGCGGTGGTTCATGCCCGTCCCCGGGTCCACCATCAGGTGGTGGACGGCGCCGAGGTGGATGAACGCGATGTAGAGCAGGAACGCGAACCGGCTGAGCCCCTCGTTGACCGGGCGGCCGCCGAGCGTCAGGCCGATCAGCGCGTACCAGACCGCGACCATGGCGGCGAGGTTGACCTGCTGCGCGCCGTGACCGATGCCCCAGAAGAACAGCCGGTAGGTGGCCGGGTCGACGGTCTCGAGCAGGCCGACCGAGTGCAGGAACAGCATCCCGTAGGCGATCGCGCCGGTCAGCAGCGAGTAGACGCCGATGATCGCCGCAGCCGCCAGGCCGTAGACGACCAGGGGCAGCGACCCGGTGAAGGTGCCGTCCCGCTTGGCCATCACGATGTTGGCGAAGAACAGCACGATGGCGACCAGCACGCCGACCGCGAACAGCAGCACCCCGAGGTAGTAGGCCGAGTGGGCTTCCAGCGGCGGGTAGGCGGTGAACATCACCGTCGCACGACCGGTGAGCATCGCCCACTGCGCCATCGCGATGCCGGTGAGCATCATCGCGAAGTTCGCCCACGCGACCTTCGGCGCGCGCATGCGGGAGTTGAGCAGCATGGTCGAGCCCCAGTACAGGGCGCCGACCTCGAACAGCAGCAGCCAGAACAGCAGCATGGTCGCGCCGTGCGCGGCCAGCAGGCGGTACCACCAGTCGTCGCTCAGCGGCAGGATCTGGCGCTGCAGGGCGATGAGGATCGCGAGCACGCCACCGAAGGACAGCATCACGACACCGGCGACAGCGTTGGCCAGCGCGAGCTGTTGCCCGTTGCGGTCGATCGTGAAGCCCGTGACGTTGCAGACGCGGGACGGTGGTGCGGTCTTCTCGAGGGTCGCAGACACGTGTGCGGCTCCTGGGTCAGTCGACGACGATCAGACCGGTCATCACGTGGTGACCGAGCCCGCAGAACTCGTTACAGACGATCGGGAACTCCCCTACCTCGGTCGGGGTGATCTCGATCACGTACAGGTAGCCGGGCAGGACCTGGAAGTTGAGGTTCACCGGCTGGAGCGACAGGCCGTGCTGGACGTCGGTCGAGGACACGAGCAGGCGGTAGGTCTCGCCCCGCTCGAGCTGGAGGACCGGCCGGAAGGCGAACTGGCTGGCCTGCAGGTAGACGTCGGAGCCGGGCGGTGGGGCGACCACGGTGGCGCCGTCGCGTTCCTCGACCTCGTGCTCAGCGACGAAGGCCTGGACCTCCTGCTGGAAGTCGATCGGGTCGATCCGGTAGGACTCGACCGGCGCCTGCTGGTTGCCAACCACGAGCCAGACGTACATCCCGGTGAACAGGATCAGGCACCAGATCCCCGCCAGGATGAGCCAGCGGCGTTCGTCCGGTCCGAGGCGGTTCAGCCACCGACGGCGCGGCGGGTACAGGGTGCTCAGTTCGCGACCCTGCTCATCGTGCGTGGGGCGGGTGTCGATCTCGTTCACGTCGCGCTCCTAGCGTCCGCCCCACGTGGGCAACTCGATGAGCTCCCACAGGCCCCACGCGAGGTACATCAACGCCGGGACCACGATGCTGATGGCGAGCAGCAACCACAGGTTGTCGAGCATCCGCTGGGGCCACGGCAGCGGTTCGTCCCTGCCCTCGTCCACGGCCACGTCGTCCTCCACTCGCTGTCCTCTCTCCGGTCGCCGACGACACCCTAGACAAACGTCACAAAGGTGGTGGGAACATGGACCCGAAGCCGCGTGGCCTTCGCCCCTGACCACCCGTGTTCCTACACTCGATGCTGTGAGAACTCCCACCGACCCGACCCGCGGGTCCCAGATCTCTCGACGAGGACGCTCCCGATGCGCGCAACCCGTACAACCCTGACCCTGCTCGCTGCCACGCTGGCCCTCGCCGGCTGTGGTGGCGCTGACGACGGCGGCGATGACGCGGCCGACGGCGCCGCCGAGGCCGGCGGCACGCTCTCGATCGAAGCCGGCGACCTCTACTTCGACCCCGAGGAGGTCTCGGCATCGGCCGGCACCGTCGAGTTCGAGCTCAACAACGTCGGCGCGGTCGAGCACGACTTCGTCATCGAGGAGGCCGGCGACGAGAACGTCGTCCACACCGAAGCGGGTGAGACCGCCACCGGCTCGATCGACCTCGAGGCGGGCACCTACACCTACTACTGCTCGGTCCCCGGCCACCGCAGCGCCATGGAGGGCACGCTCACGGTCAGCTGAACGCGACCGCTCTCCCGCCGACCCGGCCCGTGAACCTGCGGGCCGGGTCGCGCTCGTCAGGACCTCAGGACCGCCACGAGCACGACCCCGTGGACGACGGTGACCAGCGTCAGGATCAACCCTGCCACGGCGAGGCCGAACCGGGCTTCCCAGTAGCGGCGTGCCAACGCGCCCAGCAGGACCACCAAGGCGCCCGAGAACACGGTGCGGAGGGTCAGTTCCCAGCCCTCGCCGAAGGTCCCCACCACCCGGTCGACGAGCGGGTTGCCCTCGATCGCGACCGACCGTGTGACCCACACGTAGGTCGCGATCGAGTCGAACAGCGTCATCGCCACCATCGTGGTCGTCAGCGCGCGGACCCGTCGCCGTGGCACGAGCGCATCGGTCACCAGGTAGCTCGCCGTGGCGACCGCCAGGAGCACCCGGTAGGCACCGGGCGAGCCACGCTGGAGCCGGTCACGTCCCGCGAGGATGCGCGCGTCCCACCGTCGCGCCCACCGGTCGAGGAGGGACACGTCAGGTCATGCGCTGGTAGCGGCGGCTCGACAGCGGCACGGTGACGAGCATCATCCCGATGCACCAGACGAGCACGAGGGCCAGCGGCTCCGCGACCGGTCCCCCGACCGACAGACCGCGGGCGGCGTCGGCGGCGGCGGTGACGGGGCTCCGGGCCGCGAACGCCTGCAGCCACGTCGGCATCGTCTCGATGGGCACGAAGACCGACGATGCGAACACCAGCGGGAAGATGGTCACGAACCCCGCCGATTGCGCCGTCTCGGCGCCGGGGGCGTGCAGGGCGACCAGCACGAACACCCAGCTCAGGGCGAAGCCGAACAGCGCGACCACGGCGATGGCGCCGAGCGCGGCGAGCGGTCCCTCGCTGAAGCGGAAACCGATGGCGTAGCCGACGGCGATCATCAGCAGCAGCACGGCGACGTTCCGCGCGAGGTCGGCGCCGGTGCGGCCCGCGAGGACCGCGACGCGTGCCATCGGCAGGGATCGGAAGCGGTCGATCACGCCCCGTTCGAGGTCCTCGGCGAGCCCGACCGCGGTCTGGGTGGTCCGGAACGCGGCGGACTGGACGAAGATGCCGGGCACGAGGAAGTCGATGTAGCTGAGCCCCTCGGGGAGGGCGGTCGTGGCCACACCGCCGAAGACGTAGGCGAAGAGCACCACGAACATGACCGGCTGCACCGTCGAGAACACCAGCAGCCGCGGTTGGCGCAGGAAGTGGCGCAGGTTGCGCTTGGTCACCGTCCAGGTGTCGCGCAGCGCCCACCACAGCTCGGGGTGCTCGGGTCGAGCGGTCGCGTCGAGCGACGGGTCGCGGGCGTCCGGCAGCATCGAGGCGGTCACGCAGCGTCCTCCGTCTCGGCCGTCTCAGCTCCGCCCGTTGCACCGTCGGGTCCGCTCCCCGGGGCTGGGCGACCGGTCAGCTCGAGGAAGACATCGTCGAGGGTCGGACGCGCCAGTGCGGCCTCCCGGACCGCCACGCCCGCCTCGACGAGGCGCTGCGCGACGTCGGCGAGGACGACGAGGGGGTCGGCGTCACCGACGTGGACTCGGACCCGGTCGCTGCCGAGCACCTCGGAGCCGGCGACGGCATCGAGCGCCGCGCCGGTCTGCCCCGGGTCTTCGAGCCGCACCTCGACGACCTGGCCACCGATGTCGTCCTTGAGCTGGTCGCCGGTCCCCTCGGCGATGATCCGCCCGTGATCGATGACGGCGATCCGATCGGCGAGCTGGTCGGCCTCCTCGAGGTACTGGGTCGTGAGCAGCAAGGTCGTGCCCTCCGCGACGAGCTCGCGGGTGACCTGCCAGATGTCGTTGCGGCTGCGGGGGTCGAGACCGGTCGTCGGCTCGTCGAGGAAGAGCAGCCGAGGCCGTACGAGCAGGGACGAGGCGAGGTCGAGCCGGCGGCGCATCCCGCCGCTGTAGCCCCCGGCACGGCGGTCGGCAGCGTCGAGCAGATCGAAGCGTTCGAGCAGCTCGTCCGCGCGACGCCGGGCGTCGCGGGTGCTGAGGTGGAACAGCTCGCCGAACATGCGCAGGTTCTCGCGCCCGGTGAGCAGCCCGTCGATCGCGGCGTCCTGCCCGGTGAGGCCGATCTCGCGGCGGACGCTGGCCGGGTCGCTGGCCACGTCGTGGCCGAGGACCGTCGCCCGGCCGTCGGTGGGTGGCAGGAGCGTGGCCAGGATCCGGACGAGGGTGGTCTTGCCGGCTCCGTTGGGGCCGAGCAGGCCGAGCACCTCACCCTCGGCGACCTCGAGGTCGACCCCCGCGAGCGCGACGGTGTCCCCGAAGCTGCGGGTGAGCGACTCGGTGACAACGGCGGGCACGGTGGACCTCACGGGCGGGACGGGCGCGGTCGGCGGTGTCCGCCGGTCAGGGGTACTCGAGCAGCAGGAGCACGCGGGTGTCGTCCTCGAGCGCGTCGTAGCGGTGGGTGACGTCGCCCGGGAAGGTGGCGAGGTCCCCCGCTCCGAGCTCGACCGGATCGTCGGCGGGTCCGACGCGCAGCCGGCCGGCGACGACCAGGACGTGCTCGACGGTACCGCTGGAGTGCCCCTCGGCCGCCCGGGAGGGCCCGGCCGCGAGGTCGAGGACGTACAGTTCGGTGCGCGATCCGCGGGCGGTGGTCGCCACGAGGTGGGCGACCATCCCGGCGCCCTCCGATTCCACACGGGGCCCCTCCCCCGCTCGCACGACCCGGACCGCAGGACCCGGCGGATCGAGCAGCTCCCCGAAGGGGACGTCGAGGGCCCTGGCGAGGGCCCAGATGGTCTCGATCGAGGGGTTGGCGTCACCGGTCTCGATGGCGTGCAGGGTCGATTTCCCGATCCCGGCTGCCGTGGCGAGCTCGGCCAGGCTGCGCCCGTCCTGCTGGCGGTGCTCCCGCACGCTGGTGGCGACCTGAGCGCGGAGCGCCGCGGTCCCATCGGCATCAGCCGACGGGGTCCCGGGGTCGCTCATCGGTCCCACGTGTCGCACCTCCCTGGTCCGGCTCGGCGCTCCGTGCGTCCAGCGTACCGACCGTTACGTCCGCTCGACAGGACGTGACGGGTCGTCCACCATGCCGGACGATGTCACCAGCGAACCGGACGACCGTCGACGCGCCGCCCAGCCGGGGGGTGACCTCGTCGTGGGCGGAGGCGACGACGGTGGCGTTGGCCGTCGGCGCCTACGGGCTCTCCTACGGGGTCCTGGCGACCGCCGCGGGACTGTCCCCGCTCCTCGCCACGCTCTCGAGCCTCCTGGTCCTGGCCGGCGGGTCCCAGTTCGCGTTCGTCGCGGTGCTCGCGGCCGGTGGTGCGCCGATGACCGGTGCCGTCGGCGGCTTGCTGCTGAACGTGCGCTACGCGGCGTTCGGGCTCGCCATCGCCCAAGCGCTCCCCCGCGGGCCGCTCCCCCGGCGGATGCTCGACGCCTACCTCGTCGTCGACGAGTCCGTCGCCCTGGCGCTCGGTGCCGCTGGTCGTGGCGCGGATCGCCGCGAGGTCAGCGCCCGGTTCCGGCTCGTCGGAGCCGCCGTGACGATCTCGTGGATCGGCCTGACCGCCGTCGGTGCCTACGGCGGCCAGCTGCTCGGGGACCCCGAGGTGCTCGGTCTCGACGCGGCCTTCCCGGCGGGCTTCCTGGCCCTGCTCGCTCCGTGGCTGCGCAGCCCCGCCGGTCGCCGGGCGGCCGTTGCTGGTGCGCTGCTGGCGGTCGCGCTCACGCCGGTCACACCGCCCGGTGTGCCCCTGCTGGCGGCAGCGCTCGGTGCGGTCGCCGGCTACCGCGCGCCCTCCTCTCGACCGACGCACGGGGAGCTGCCGTGAACGCCACCACCGTCGCCCTGCTCGTCCTCGCCGGGGGGACCTACGCCATGAAGGCCGTCGGCCCGGTGCTCGCCGCGGGCCGACAGCTGCCCCCGGTCCTCGCCCGCGCGGCGGACCTGCTGCCGGCGGCTCTGCTCGCCGCGCTGGTCGCCACCCAGACCGTCGGGGCCGGGACGACCATCACGCTCGACGCGAGGGCCATCGGCGTCGGTGTCGCTGCGCTGGCGGTCTGGCGGGGCCTGCCCTTCGGCGTGGTCGTCGTCCTCGGCGCGGGCGTGACGGCTCTCGCGCGCCTCGCTGGTGTCGCCTGACGACCGGGGCGGTCAGCGTTCGTGCTGCCAACGGTCGGCGAGCGCGTCCGCGTACTCGTTCCACCGGTAGCCCACGTGCGCACGGATCCACTGCAGCTCGAGCTCGGGCCGGGCCCGCACCGCCTCGTACAGCGGCCGGACGAGGTCGACGTTCTCGACCGGGCCGGTCTTGCGCTTCCAGCCGCGACGTTCCCACCCCTGCGCCCACTCGGTGATGGTCCGCACGGCGAGGTTGGAGTCCGTGAAGACCGTGCAGGGCGTGCCCGCGGGCACCAGCTCGATCCCCCGCAGGAGCGCTGTGAGCTCCATGCGGTTGTTGGTGGTCGAGGTGTCGTGACCGTGGGTCTCGTCGACGATGTCACCGTCGACGACGTAGACCGCACCCCAGCCGCCGGGACCCGGGTTCGGCACGCAGCCACCGTCGGTGAACAGCCCCGTCGCCGGGCCGCTGGCTGGCAGCGCGAGCGCCTGGTCGGTGGTCAGCTGGGCGGGGCTGCTCGCCCGCTTCCTGCCGCCACCTCGCGGCCCGCTGGACCCACCCTTCGCCGCGCGGTAGCACGGCGGGCAGGTCCGAGGCTTCCACCCGGGGTAGCGCTCGAGGAGCTCGGCGCGAGGGGTGAACGACGCGCCACACTCGGCGCAGGTGACGTCGGTCACGTCCCGGTCAGTTGAAGCGACGCTCGGAGCCGAGCAGCTGCGGGCCGAACACGTCTTTGGTGTAGACGCGTGGCTGACCGCGGTCGAGGAGGAACTCGGCGGGGTCGGCATCGAGGTCGAAGCCCACGATCAGCTCGCAGATGTCGCAGCGGTACTTGCCGAGGCCCTCGAAGGCGCCGACGAGGTGCTGGGTGCCGTCGCAACGGGTGCAGCCGCGGCGCTCCTCGAGACGAGCGTCGACGAGGGCGGTGGCGGCGGGAGCGGTGGTGTCATCCATGGCACGAGCGTACCGGTCGTGTGCCTGGCACCGTGGACTTCCGACGCCTCCTTGCGCCGGTGCGCTTCAGGTCAGCGCGGGCACCTCGTGCGCGTGCAAGGCGCTCGGTCAGGTCGGATCGGTCGTCACGATCGCGACTGCTCCGTCGTCGGTGCGTACGAGCTCGATCCGGCGTCCGCCAGGCCCGGACCGCAGACCGCGGAGGCCGCGCCGGAACGCCGCCAGATCGGTGTCCAGCCCGTGGAGGACCAGCTCGTAGGGGCGGTCGTCGGATGCCGCGAGGTGGCGGCGGACGGCATCGGCCCGGGCGGGGAGGACGGCCTCGACGACCCGTCTCCGGTACCACGGTGACGGACCGGGGTCGTCCGGGGCGGTCAGCAGCGCCCGCCGGTCGGCGATCCGGTGAGCGCCGACCTCGGCACCGATGTCGTCGTGGAGGCGTGCGCGGACCGCCGCGGGCGCGACCTCGAGCAGGACGCTGCCGATGGGTCCTGACCGGAGCCGCTCCCCCCGGGCGCCACCGGTCCGCGTCGCGGTGGGCCGGTCGACCGAGGCGTCGCGGTCGAGCACCGTGGCCGTCGCACGGACGCCCGACTGGCGGAGCGCACCGGTCCAGACCACCGCCTCGACGAGCTGCCAGCCGACCTGCACGAACTCGAGCTCCGCGTCGGCGGGCAGGTCCGGGTCGGCGAGGTCGACGCCCGGGCCGAGGACGACCGCGACACCGGGGCCCTCGCGGACGGAGGCGAGGTGATCGAGCAGAGCTGGCACGGACGGGCGGTGCTCCGACAGGCGCCGCACCCGGCGGCCGTCGACGCGGCGCCCCGGGTCCGCGTGCACGGGCCCCGTCGCAGGGGGTGGGTGGACCAGGGCGTCAGCCACGACCGTGTCGACCGTGAGCCCGCGTGCGACGGCGTTGTGGCGCAGCAGGATCAGGCGACCCTCGTCCGCGTCGATGGCGGTCACCGACGCGCCGGCGGCCGCCAACGCGAGCGAGTCACCCCCACACCCGGCCGCCCGGTCCTCCAGGTGCGGCGCGTCGGCCAGCCGGCGAGCGCGCCACCGGCTGACCGCCGGGTCGCTGGCTTGCTCCAGGCCGGCGCGGGTGAACACGAGCCGATCGGCGTCCGGCCACCGGTCCCGCGCACGTCGACGGGTGACCGCAGCGCCGACGAGGGCCGCGGCGCGATGCGGGTCGATGCCGGAGGTCCGCAACCGGCTGCCCACCGCCAGGGTGTCCGCGCCACCGTCGAGGTCCGCGGTGACGCTGGCGAGGTGCGCGAGCCCCGTCTCGGACACGAGCCAAGCCGCGACCGGGGGGTCGATGTCGTGAGCATCCACCGGGCGGCCAAGGGGGGTCGGCATCGGGGCCCGCGACGCTAGCGCGCGGACCTGGAACGGCCGGATCCGGGCGTCCCGCGGCCCGAAGCGGCAGACCGGTCGCGAGAAGAGGTGCTAGGCGAGCGCGCAACGGACGGTTACGGTCCCGCCCGTGTACCGCCGACCGGGTGGTACGGCACCCGATGGGAGGCACAGCAGCCATGGCACTTGCCAAGAAGGCCACCGCGAAGAAGGCGACGGCCAAGAAGGCCACCGCCAAGAAGGCCACCGCGAAGAAGGCCACCGCCAAGAAGGGGACGGCGAAGAAGGCGACCGCCAAGAAGGGGACGGCGAAGAAGGCCACCTCCGCTGGAGGTGGCAACGTCGTCGTCGCCTCCAAGGTCAAGGAAGCCGTCAAGGCGCAGGACGTGCGGATGTCGTCCGAGTTCATCGACGCGCTCAACGAGCACGTCAACGAGGTGATCTCGAAGGCCGCTGCCCGGGCCAAGGGCAACAAGCGCGGCACCGTCCGCGCCGGCGACCTCTAGGCGCCAGCACCACCAGCACGTCGGAGGGGGTGACCGATCCGGTCACCCCCCCCGACGTGTGTCCCGGACCTGCGCCGGCCGGGTGGAGCCGGCGCCGGTCCCGCCGCCGGCGGGCCGTACCCTCCACACCTATGAGACTCCTCCGCCTCACCTCCGACCTCCCCGACGTCGGCCCGGACCCGGTGCTCGTCGCCGCGCTCGACGGCTGGACGGACGCTGGCAGCGCCGGCACGTCGGCCGCCGAGCGCCTCATCGACCAGTTCGAGGGCACCGAGCTCGGCGCGTTCGATCCCGATGCGCTCTACGACTACCGCGACCGCCGCCCCGTGGTCGAGATCGATCAGGGGCTCCTCGGCGTCCCGCGGTGGCCCGAGCTCCACGTCGACGTCGTGACCCCGCCGGCGGGACCGACGCTCATCATCGTCGGCGGTGCGGAACCGGACCTCCGTTGGCGGACGGTGGCGGAGGACCTGGTCGAGCTCACCGAGGTGCTCGACATCCGTCGGTACGTCGGGCTCGGCAGCGTCCCCGGCCCGATCCCTCACACCCGACCGGTCCAGCTGATCTCGACCTCGTCCGACCCTGACCTCCTGGATCGGTTCGGGCGCCCGCACGAACAGGTCGTCGTCCCCGCGTCCTGCCAGGTCGCGCTCGAGGCGAGCTTCCGCACGGCGGGTCTGACCACGCTCGGCCTCTGGGCGAGGCTGCCCCACTACGTGGCGACCGACTACCCCGCGGCGTCGAAAGCGCTGCTCGAGCGCTTCTCGGCCTACACCGGCACCCCGGTCGACACCTCCGATCTCGACGCGGCGATCGAGGACCAGCGGGAGCAGCTCGACGAGGCGGCGGCGGCATCGGACGAGATCACCGAACACGTGCGCGGGCTCGAATCGATGTACGACGCCGTGGTCGAGGCCGAGCGGCTCGAACGACTCGAGCCAGGGGACGGCCGGCTCGCCGATCTCACCGCCGAGCAGGTCCCCTCGGGCGAGGAGATCGCCGCCGAGGTCGAACGCTTCCTCCGCGGCCGCGCGGACTGACGCGTCGGGAGGGGATGCTCAGACCCGGAAGTCCAGGTCGGCGGGGACCGTGGCGACGTCCATCTGCGCCTTCTGCAGCTTCCCGGAGTGGTCCCAGTTCACCGACTGCCAACGGGTGACCTGGTCGAGCACCCAGACCCCGGACTGCCGCGCCCCGTTGCCGGACTTCCCGTTGCCGCCGAACGGCAGGTGCGCTTCGGCTCCGGAGGTGGAGTTGTTGATCGACACCATGCCGGCGGTCACGCCCTCGGCGAACCGGAACGCCGCGCTCGCGTCACGGGTGTAGATCGCGCTCGACAGCCCGTAGCCGTGCGCGTTGGCGAGGTGGAGCGCTTCATCGAAGCTGCCAGCGGTGGCCACCGGCACGATGGGCCCGAAGGTCTCCTCGCGGTACAGCAGGTCGTCCTCGGTCACCCCGGCCACGATCGTCGGGTGCTCGAAGATCCCGGCGTCCGGGTCGCCGACGAACCCGGCGCGTGGCGACTCCGCGGTGATACGGCCCACCGCGCTCGAACCGGACACCCGGTGGTGCGGCTCGATGTGCTCGAGCCAGCGCTCGAAGCCGTCGGCGAACCGCTGGCTCAGCATGGGCCCGTACAGCACGGAGCGCATCGGGTCACCGACCGCGGCCTCCTCCACGGCGGCCGTGAAACGCGTCAGGAACTCGTCGTGGACCTGCTCGTGGACGATCGCGACACCGAGCGACGTGCACCGTTGCCCGGCCGTCCCGAAGCCGCTGAAGAGCGCGCCCTCGACGGCGAGGTCGAGGTCGGCGTCCGGGAGGACCAGCAGCGGGTTCTTGCCCCCGAGTTCGAGTGTCGGCGCGACGAGGTGTTCCCCGCACATCGCGGCGATCGATCGCCCGACGGCGGACGATCCGGTGAAACCGACCTTCTGGACGTGGCCCGCCGACAGGGCACGCTCGAGACCATCCGAGGTCGCCTGCCCGTCAGCTTGGACCAGCTGGACCGCCGAGGCCGGGATCCCCGCAGCGGCGATGCAGCGCGCGAACGCGTCGGCGATCGCGGGTGCGTACTCGGCCGGCTTCCAGACCACCGCGTTCCCCGCGAGCAGGGCGGGCACGAGGTACCACGACGGCACCGCGATCGGGAAGTTGCCAGCCGTGATGACCGCCATGACGCCGACCGGCCGGCGGAAGGTGAACAGCTGCTTGTCCGGCATCTCCGAGGGCACCGTCATCCCGTAGAGACGGCGGCCCTCGGCCGCGAAGAACACGCAGGTATCGATGACCTCCTGCACCTCCCCGAGCGCCTCCTGGTAGGGCTTGCCGATCTCGCGCGTGACGAGCGCCGCGAGCGCCTCCTTGTTGGCCGTGACGATGCGACCGAGGTCGCCGATCGCGGCCCCACGCACGGGCGCGGGTGTCGCGGACCAGGCGCGCTGGCTGTCGACAGCGCGTTCGCACGCCCGAGCGAACGTCGCCGCGTCGGCCAGGTCGACACGGCTGACGGTGTCGTCCAGCTGGGCCGGGTTCGGGTTCTCGATCGTCCGGACGCCAGCGACGGGCTCACCGTCGATCCGGCTGGCCAGTTCCAAGGTCTGCTGCGGCACGCGTGGCTCCTCGACGATCGTGGGTTGGACCCCGTCCCGTCGCAGAACCTACGCACGTGCCGGACGCACCGCGCGGGTCGTGGGTCGTCGGCCGATAGGCGCACGTCGGGGCTACGGCAGTAGCCTCCGGCTCCGCTCCCCCGTGCCCGACCCTCGAGGCTCCCGTGCGGATCGCCGTCACCGGTTCGATCGCCACCGACTACCTGATGACCTTCCCGGGTCACTTCTCCGAACAGCTCGTGGCCGATCAGCTCGACCGGGTGAGCCTGTCGTTCCTCGTGGACGAGCTCGAGGTCCGCCGCGGCGGTGTCGCCGCCAACATCTGCTTCGGACTCGGCCAGCTCGGCCGGTCCGCCGTCCTCGTGGGCGCTGTCGGTCAGGACTTCGAGGGTGACTACCGAGCGTGGCTCACCCGCCACGGCGTGGACACCTCGGGGGTGCACGTCTCCGAGCTGAAGCACACCGCCCGCTTCCTGTGCACCACCGACCTGGACCAGAACCAGATGGCGTCGTTCTACACCGGTGCCATGGAGGAAGCCCGCTTCATCGAGCTCGCGCCCATCGGCGAGCGGACCGGGGGGCTGGACCTCGTGGTCATCTCCCCCAACGACCCCGAGGCGATGCTCCGGCACACGCGCGAGTGCCGTCAGCTCGGCGTGCCGTTCATGGCCGACCCGGGCCAGCAGCTGGCGCGGATGGACGGCGAACAGGTCAGACGGCTCGTCGACGGTGCGGCCTACCTGATCACCAACGACTACGAGAAGGTGTTGCTCGAGACGAAGACCGGGTGGTCGTCGCGGGAGGTGCTCGACCGGGTCGGCACGCGGATCACCACGCTCGGGCCGAAGGGCTGCTCGATCGAGTCGGCGGACGGCGTCGTGTGCGAGGTGACCGCGGCTCCCGAGCAACGCCGCGAGGACCCGACGGGCGTGGGCGACGCGTTCCGGGCCGGCTTCCTGGCCGGGCTGTCGTGGCAGCTCGATCACGAACGGTCGGCTCAGGTCGGATCGATGGTGGCCACCTACGTCCTCGAGCACGTCGGGACGCAGGAGTACGAGCTCCACGCCGATGACTTCCTGGGCCGCCTCGGTGCCGTCTACGGCCAGGACGCCGCCGACGAGGTCCGACCTCACCTCGCGTGAGCGAGCTGGTCGCCTACCTCACCGTCCTCATCGCCGCGGCCATCCCCTGGCTCGAGGTCCTGCTCGTGGTCCCCGCCGGCATCATCGCCGGCCTGCCGCCGGTGCCGACGGTGGTGGTCGCCGCGATCGGCAACACCGCCACCCTCGTCCCGCTCGTCCTCGCCGGCGACCGGCTCCGTGACTGGTGGCGGGAGCGTCGTGGATCGGTGGCTCCCGTTGACCGGGACGCCGGGGACGAGCCGCCGGGTCGCAGCGGGCGGGCGCGTCGGCTCTTCGACCGCTTCGGGCTGCCCGGCCTGGCGGCGCTCGGGCCGCTGCTGACGGGGATCCACGTGGCAGCCGTCGTCGCCCTCGCTGCTGGCGCCGACCGCCGTGCGATCCTCGTCTGGCTCACCGCCGGGGTCGCCGTCTGGTCCGGGCTCGCGGCGATCGCCACCGTGATCGGCCTCGAGGCCCTCGTCGACCCCGACGCCCTCCCCGACCTCGGCCTCAGCTGATCTGGCCGACGACCCAGTCGACGCACGCCGTGTACGCCTCGAGGTCGGCGGCGTCCACCGCGGGGAACATGCCGAGACGCAGCTGGTTGCGGCCGAGCTTGCGATAGGCGTCGGTGTCGAGCACGCCGTTGGCGCGCAGCACCGCGTTCACGTCGTCGGCGGACACGGCGTCGTCGAGGTCGATGGTGGCCACGACCAGCGACCGCGCGTCCTCCTCGGTGACGAACGGGGACGCCCAGTCCCGGTCCTGCGCCCAGCCGTAGACGTGCGCAGCCTTGGCGCGCTGGGTCTCGACCACACCGGCGAGGTCACCGTAGGTGGCCCGCATCCAGTCGACCTGCTCGGCAGCGAGGAAGACCGTGGAGACGCTCGGGGTGTTGTAGGTCTGGTGCTGGCGGGAGTTGTCGAGCGCCGTCTGCAGGTCGAGGAAGGTCGGCACGTACCGGTCGGACGCGGCGATCGAGCCGATGCGCTCGATGGCGGCCGGGGAGAGGAGCGCGACGGTGAGGCCACCCTCCGACGCGAAGCCCTTCTGCAGGGAGAAGTAGTACACGTCGGTGGCGGTGAGGTCCACCGGGAGCCCACCCGCACCCGAGGTGGCGTCGACGAGGATGAGCGCGTCGTCGGTGCGCGCGGGGTCCTGCATCACACCCGTCGAGGTCTCGTTGTGGGTGAACGCCTGGACGTCGACGCCGTCAGGCGCGGCGGACCCTCGTGGGCGCGTGCCAGGCTCCGACGCGACGACGTCGGGTTCGTCGAGCCACGGGGCGGCGGCCGTCGCCTTGGCGAACTTCGAGGAGAACTCGCCGAAGGTGTAGTGACGCGAACGTTGCTGGACCAGCCCGAACGCGGCCGCCTCCCAGAACGCCGTCGCACCGCCCAGCGTCAGCAGCACCTCGTAGCCGTCCGGCAGGCCGAACAGCTCCGCCATCGACTCCTGGAGCCGCTGCACCTGCTGCTTGACAGGGGGCTTGCGGTGCGAGGTGCCGAGCAGGCCGTCCGCGACCTCGGCGAGCCGAGCGACCGCCTCCGGACGGATCTTGGAGGGGCCGCAGCCGAAGCGGCCGTCGGCGGGCAGGAGCTCGGTCGGGATGGTCAGGTCGGGTGCCACGGTCGGGCCTTCGTCGCGGGTGGGAGCGGGCAGGTGCGAGGACCCGAGTCAACCGCCACGACCCCCGGAGCGCCAAGTGGGGCCGGAGGTCCGGTCGCTACGCTCGGTCGCCGCTGTCACCGACCCCGGAGCATCACGTGTCCCTCGCCCGCCGCATCGCGGAGATGGAGGCGTCCCCGACGCTCGCCGTCGACGCCAAGGCCAAGGCGCTCAAGGCCGCCGGTGAACCCGTCATCGGGTTCGGGGCCGGCGAGCCCGACTTCCCCACCCCGGCCAACATCGTCGAGGCCGCGCAGCGGGCAGCGGCCGACCCGGCCACGCACCGCTACTCCCCCGCGGCCGGTCTCCCTGCGCTGCGTGAGGCGATCGTCGCCAAGACCGTGCGCGACACCGGCTTCGAGGTCACACCCGACCAGGTCACGGTCACCAACGGCGGCAAGCACGCGCTCTACAACGTCTTCCAGGCGCTGGTCGACCCGGGCGACGAGGTGCTCATCCCCTCGCCGTACTGGGTGAGCTACCCGGCCCAGGTCCTGCTCGCCGACGGCGTGCCGGTCGCGGTGGCGACCACCAAGGAGACCGGGTTCCGTACCAGCGTGGACCAGCTCGAGGAGCACCGCACCGACCGCACCAAGGTGCTGGTCTTCGTGTCCCCTTCCAACCCGACCGGCGCCGTCTACCCGGCCGATGAGATCGCCGCCATCGGCGCGTGGGCGGCCGAGCACGGCATCTGGGTGGTGACCGACGAGATCTACGAGCACCTGATCTACGGCGACGCGACCATGGCGTCCCTGCCGGTCGTGACCCCCGCCGCGGCACCGCGCACCATCGTCGTCAACGGCGTCGCCAAGAGCTACGCGATGACGGGCTGGCGGGTCGGCTGGTCGATCGCCCCGCTGGAGATCGCCAAGGGCATCAACAAGCTCCAGTCGCAGATCACCTCGAACGTGGCCAACATCGCCCAGTACGCCGCGATCGAGGCGCTGGCGGGCTCCCAGGTGGCGGTCGGCGAGATGCGCGCGGCCTTCGATCGACGGCGCAAGCTCGCGGTCGCTGAGCTGTCCGCCATCGACGGCGTCGAGGTGGTCGAACCCGAGGGCGCCTTCTACGTCTTCCCGTCCTTCGAGGGGGTGCTCGGCAGCGACATCGCTGGACGCACGGTGACCACCACCCTCGAGTTGGCCGAGGTGCTCCTCGAGGAGGCCAAGGTCGCACTGGTCCCCGGCGAAGCCTTCGGCGCCCCCGGCTACGCGCGGCTGTCCTACGCGCTCGGCGACGACGACCTCGCCGAGGGCATCGGACGTATCGCCGAGCTCCTCAGCCGCTGATCCCTCACTCGGTCTCGTAGGGCTGACCGTCGGCTGCCGGTGGGCGCAGCCGTCCGACGAGCCCCGCCACCACGAAGATCGTGACGACGTAGGGCGCCGTCCGCAGGAGCGACGACGGCACGCCCGTGGACAGGATCTGCAGGGCGTCGGCGAACGCCGTCGCGAACCCGAACAGCAGCGCCGCACCGAACGCTCCGATCGGGCTGTAGCGCCCGACCAGCATGGCGGCGAGGGCGATGAACCCGCGGCCACCGGTCATCTCGTCGTTGAACGCCCCGACCGAGTCGAGGGTGAACCACGACCCACCGAGGCCAGCCACCGCCCCGCCGAGCAGCACGGCCCGCCAGCGGGTCCGGTTCACGTTGATCCCGACCGTGTCCGCGGCGCGGGGCTTCTCCCCCACCGACCGCAGCCGGAGCCCCCAGCGGGTCCGGAACAGCGCGACGTGCAGCGCGAGGGTCAGGAGCAGCATGGTGTAGGTCAGCGGCGTCAGGTTGAACAGCAACGGGCCGACGAACGGCAGCTCCGAGAGCCCGGGGATCGCGATCGAACTGAAACGTCTGGGGCTGTTGAGCTGGGGCGAACCGGATAGCACCTGCGTCGCGAGGAACGAGGTGAAGCCGGTGGCGAAGACGATCAGGACGACGCCGACGACGATCTGGTCGGCCTTGTAGCGGATCGAGAGGGCAGCGAGCATCGCGGCGATCAGCACACCCGCGAGGACCCCCCCGGCCAGTCCGATCCACGGGCTGCCACTGACGCTGCCGACGACGGCGCCGGTGAACGCTGCGGCCAGGAACTGGCCCTCGATCGCGATGTTGATGACGCCAGCCCGCTCGCAGAGCACGCCGCAGAGCGCACCGAAGGCGATGGGGGTCGAGGCGGAGATCGTCCCGCGCAGGAGACCGACCATCGAGGCGCTCTGCCCGTCGACCGCGTACGCGAGGTAGCCGAGCACGAACAGCCCCGAGGTGACCCCGACGATCGTGACCGCTCTCCCGGCCGTGCGGTGGGTCCACAGCAGGAAGGTCGCGTAGAGGCACGCGAGCGTGATGCCGATCAGCAGCGGTGCGACCGGGACCACGAGGTCGGGCAGGGTGGCCACGGTGCGACCGGCGTTCATCAGGAAGGTCGCCGAGCCCTCCGCGGCCGGGAGCAACACGGCCGCCGAGAGGACGGCGAGGAAGAAGGTGTACCCGGCGAAGCGGCGCTCACGCCGCACCTGGGCAGCGGTCAAGCCGCTCGCAACGAGCGCTGGTGTCGCGACTGCGGTGCTCACGATCCCCACCCCTTCGCGACCCGGGTCGTCCCGAGGCCGTCGTCGGCCTTGATGCGGTAGAGCGCCCGGACCAGGCCGGGTGCCGCGATGAAGACGATGATCAGCGCCTGGATCACGACGACGAGGTCGAGGCTGGTGCCCGTCTGTGCCTGCATCGCGCGCCCTCCGGACTTCAGCGCTCCGAAGAGCAGGCCCGCCGCCACCGTGCCGCCGACGCTGCCGCGGCCGAGGAGGGCGACGGTGATCCCGTCGAACCCGATCCCCGCCGAGAACCCGTCCGTGATCCGACCCTGGATGCCGAGGATCTCGGCGGCACCGGCCGCACCAGCCATCGCACCGCCGATCGCCATCGCGATGATGATGGCGCGGTTCGGGCTCATGCCGGCCGAGGTGGCCGCCACGGGGTTGGATCCCACGGCGTTCAACTCGAACCCGGTCGTCGAGCGTTCGAGCAGCCAGAAGGCGATGATGGCGAGCACGATGACGAGGATGATGCTCACGTTGACCCGGTAGCTGCCGAGCCCCGGGAAGCGGGGGAAGCGGGCGCTCTCCGCGATCCCCTTGGAGATGGGGTCGTTGCGCGTCGGGTTGCGGATGAAGGCCGTCGACAGCAGGTAGGTCGTCGTCAACGCGGCCGTGTTGTTGAGCATGATGGTCGTGATGACCTCGTGCGCACCGGTCCGTGCCTTGAGCACGCCGGGGAGCCAGCCCATCAGCGCCGCACCACCCAACCCTGCGAGCACCGCGAGCGGGAGGTGGATGACGATCGGCCACCCGCTGAGCGAGAAGCCGACGATGCCGGCGGTGAGACCGCCAGCGATGACCTGCCCCTCCGCGCCGATGTTGAACAGCCCGGCACGCAGCGGGATGGCCACGGCCAGACCCGTCGCGATCAGCGGTGTCGCGGCGACGAGGGTCTCGGACAGCTGGCCGAGCCCGCCGAGCGAACCCGTGACGAGCGCGTGGTAGGCGTCGTAGACGGCGCTGCCCGCGGCGCTCAGGAAGTCGCTCGGCCGTGAGGTGACGTAGCCGAGCGCCTCGAGGGCGGCGTCGTCGGAGAAGGTGATCACCAACGCGCCGAGCACGATGGCGCTGACGAACGCGAGGATGGTCACCACCACGCTCGTACCGGTGATCGCGGCGACGAACCGCTGCGTTGCCGGCGCCCCGAGCGGGGCCTTGTGGGTCGCGCTCTCACGCTCGCGTTCGGCGGCTGCCGCGATGTCCGCTTCCGGGTCGTCCGCGGGGGGCACGTTCGGCTCGTCGTTCATCGGGCTTCCTCCGCCACGTCGGCGGGGTCGGCGCCGGCCATCATCAGACCGATCGCGTCCTTGGAGTACGTACCGGCCGGGAACGGGCCGACCAACTTCCCGCGGAACATCACCGCCACGCGATCCGCGAGCGCGAGCACCTCATCGAGCTCGGAGGAGACGATCAGCACGCCGGTCCCCTCGTCCCGTTTAGCCACGATCGAGGCGTGGATGTGCTCGATCGAGCCGACGTCGACGCCGCGGGTGGGTTGCGCCGCGACGAGGAGGGCGAGCGGCCCGTGGAACTCGCGGGCGATCACCACCTTCTGCTGGTTGCCACCCGAGAGGTTGGCGACCGGGGTGTTCACCGACGGGGTCCGCACGTCGAAGTCCGCGACCTCGTGTCGGGCGTGTTCGGCGATCGCCTCGAAGTCGCGCGAACCGCGACGCGCGAACGGTGGGGCGTCCCACAGGTCGAGGACGAGGTTCTCGGCCACGGTGAAGTCCCCGACGAGGCCCTCGCTGCTCCGGTCCTCGGGGACGTGACCGACGCCGGAGCGCAGCACGTCCTTCCGCGTGCGACCGCGGATCGAACGACCGTCCACCTCGATCTCGCCCTCGAAGGTCGACTCGAGCCCCGTGACGGCGCGCACGAACTGCGTCTGACCGTTGCCCTCGATACCGGCCACCGCGACGATCTCGCCGCGGTGGACGTCGAGGTCGACCCCGTCGACGAGCGCCCGTCCACCCGCGTCACGTAGGCACAGCCCGGTGACCCGGAGCGCGACGTCCTGAGGTCGAGCCGGCTGTTTGTCGACGACGAGGTCGACCGGGCGACCGACCATCAGGTCGGCGAGCTCCTGCTCGCTCGCCTCGCGTGGATCGGCGGTGCCGACGATCGCGCCACGACGGAGCACACTCACGCGGTCGGCGATGATCCGGTGTTCGCGCAGCTTGTGGGAGATGAAGACCACGGACCGCTCGCCGTCGGCCACGAAGGCACGGACGGCTTCGAACAGGTCGTTGGCCTCCTGCGGGGTGAGGACCGCGGTCGGTTCGTCGAGGATGAGCAGCCGTGCCTCGCGGTAGAGCGCCTTGAGGATCTCGACGCGCTGCTGGAGGCCGACCGGCAGATCCTCGACGATGGCATCCGGGTCGACGGGGAGCCGGGAGGACTCGGCCAGCTCACGGACGGCGTCCGAGGCCGCGCGGCGGTCGAGTTTGCCGCCGAAGCCGGAGGTGAGTTCGACGCCGAGGGTGATGTTCTCCGCCACGGTGAAGACGGGGACGAGCATGAAGTGCTGGTGGACCATGCCGATGCCGGCCGCGATCGCATCCCCGGGACCGTGCAGCTCGAGCGGCTCCCCGTCGAGCACGATCGCGCCCTCGTCGGCCTTGTACAGGCCGTAGAGGACGTTCATCAGGGTGGACTTGCCCGCGCCGTTCTCACCGAGCAACCCGTGGACCTCGCCGGGCTCGACGATCAGGTCGACGGAGTCGTTGGCGACGACGCCCGGGAAGCGCTTGGTGATCCCGCGGAGTTCGAGGCGCACGAGCTGGCTCTCCCCCGGGCACGACCCGGAACGATCGCGGACCCGCGCCGGGGCGGCCGGCGGCGGGAACCGGGGCACGTCGAGCCCCGAGCAGCGGGGGAAAGGTGCCACATCGGCACCCTCCCCCCGAGCATGCAGCGCAGCGTGTCAGGCAGCCGGCACCGTCTCGAGCTCACCCGAGATGATCTGCTCGCGCAGCTCCTCGAGCGCACTCTTCACGTCCTCGGGCACGTCACCCTCGAAGTCGTGGAACGGTGCGATGGCGACGCCCTCGTTCTCGAGGGTGCCCTCGTAGTTGCCACCCTCGAAGCTGCCGTCGACGACCGACTGGATGGCGTCGAAGACCGCGACGTCCATCTGCTTGAGGATCGAGGTGAAGATCATCGACCCGAACTCGGTCGACTCGTAGCCATCGGTGTCGACCCAGATCAGGCGACCCTCACCGCGGTCCTCGATGGCCGCGGCCGAGCCACCACCCACGGGACCTGCGACCGGCAGGATGGTGTCGGCACCGTTGTCGAGCAGCGACTCGGTGATACGACGACCGTCGTCGAGGTTGTCGAAGTTGCCGGTGAACTGCCCGTCCGACCCGTCCCAGCCGATGAGCTCGACGTCGCCACCGGTCTCCTCGTTGAAGTGGTTCATACCGGCGAGGAACCCGTCCATGAAGATGGTGACGGTCGGGATGTTGATGCCCCCGTACGTGCCCAGCGTGCCGGCCTCGGAGGTCGCGGCTGCGGCGTAGCCCGCCAGGAACGCGGCCTCGGAGGTGTTGAACGTCAGCCCGAGCACGTTGTCGTAGCTCTGGTCGAAGTTCTCGCCGAACGCGTTCGGGAAGTCGACGATGGCGAAGTTCTGCTCGGGGTTCGCCTCCGCGGCCGCTGCGGTCGACTCCGCGAGCAAGAAGCCGACCGGGACGATCAGATCGCAGTCACCCTGCTGGACGAACTGCTGCATGTTGGGTTCGAAGTCGGTCTCGGTGGTCGACTCGAGGAACTGGACCTCGACGCCGAGCTCCTCCTCCGCACGCAGGAGGCCGTTGTAGGCGGTCTCGTTGAACGAGCCGTCGTCGACGCCACCCTGGTCGGTGATCATGCAGGCCTTGAAGTCACCACCGGCCTGGGCATCGCCGTCGTCATCGGTGGCAGCGCTATCGTCGGTGGTCTCTGGCTCTTCATCGGGGGCATCGCCGCAGGCACTCAGCACGAGCGTGCCTGCCAGTGCCAGCACGACCGCGCGGGACATCTTCCTCATCGCTGTTCCTCGAGTCTCGGTCCTGCGACGCCGGGGCGTCGGGACGTTGGTTGCGAAGCATCACCGTCCGCGCGGGCTCGCGCATGACGGTGGCCCCATGGCCGTGATGCTACTACGGAGGTCGTACCACTCATCAGAGGCCGACGACCCGTGCGGTGGGCGGCCGCGACACCCGTCGCGCCACGCGGTTCGCGTGCGCTCAGACCAGGTAGCGGATCTCGCCCTTCGAGGCCTCGACCACGGCACGGGCGGCCGCGTGCAACCGTCCGTGGAGGTCGCGGAACCGGCTCACGGCGGGGTCCTCGTCGTCGCTGCCGATGACCGGCAACGGCAGGGTCCCCTCCCCCACCTCGCGGTCGCCGAGGAGGTCGGCGAGCTCCGCGTCCCAGTCGGCGGCCGCCGCCGCACGCTGCAGGTGCATGGTCGGTGCCTGGACGAGCGCCCGATCGAGGTCCTGCACGATGGTGACGACCACGTCGGTGGAGGTCCTCACGCCCGGCTGGGCGAGCAGCCGGAGCGCCTGGAGCTTGCGCATCGCCAACGCGGCGATGGCGACCGGGTCGGCGAGCTGGCTGACGGCGGAGTCGATGTCGTCGAGGTCGAGGGCGACCGTCGAGGGGACCTCGAACCAGCTCCGGAGCGTGGTGAACAGCTCCGCGGTCACGTCGTGGAGCGCGAGCAGCTCAGGGGGCTTGCTGACGGTGTCCACGCGTGCACCTCTCGCTGGGCGACGTCCCGAGGGTAAGCCTCCGTCGCCGCGGGAGATCACCCGCCGGCCACGTCCTGTTCCACGGGCAGGTCCGGGCAGTCCGCCCGCGGCGCGGTGATCGTCGGCGGTAGGTCGGGGTCGGCGAGCTCGGGGTCGGTCGTCGTGGCACCGTCCGGGCCCGCCTCGAGGTAGGTGTCGCGGTCGACGCACGTGAGCGTCATCGAGCGTGCCCGCGCGTTGACACCCGGCGCGGACGTCTCGAAGCGATCGACGGGCACGATGACCTGCGTCGTGCGGAGCGACAGGAAGCGGTGGACGAGCGGGCGGACGTCCTGGTCGAACACCTCGGCCTGTGCGGCTCGCGAGTCGAAGCGGCTCTGCGGCTCGGCGTCGGCGACGCCCGCCGCGCGCAGGGCGGTGTACCCGACCAGGTGCCGCTGCCGGGCGTCGAGGACCAACCGGAGGCCGGCTTCCGCCCGGCCGCGGAGCTCGTCGGCGTCGGTGGCGACGTCGTCATCGTCCGAGGCGTCGATCGGGAAGGTGAGGTCGGCGGCCTCCCACACGGCGAGCTGGTCGAGACCCTGCTTCAGGTCGAGCCAGCCTCGGGCCACCTCGGCGACGGCCTCGGCCACGACGCCATCCGCGTCGTCGGCGTCCACGTAGAGCGACAGCAGGTCGGGTTCGACGGTCCCGAGGATCGCGGCGGCGCCGGTGACGTCGCCCTCGAAGCTGCCCCAGGTCTCCTCGTCATCGATGGTCACCGTGGTGGGCGCCGGGTCGGTCGGGAGGGTCGCCTCGAGCTCGTCGAGCCGCTCGAGCAGGGCGTCATCCCCGGTCGCGGCTGCGGGTGCATCGTCCTGCTGGGCGACCGCGACGGTCGCGCCGATGCAGAGCGAGGCCACGATCACGGCAGCGAGCGCCAGGACCCGTCGGCGGGGAGCGACCACGGTTGACCTCCAGGGACCTCACCCCGGGCGGGGTGTTCGTGGGTGTCCAACGGGAACATCGGCACATCACCCACGGAACGTGAGCCCCACGTGTGAACTGTAGGCCACGGGTGCCCCGTCACGCAGGACGACCCGGCTCGGATCCGAGCCGGGCCGTCCGCGGTCCCACCACTGCGTGCGGTCAGTAGCGGTAGGTGTCGTCCTTGTAGGGCCCCTCGACGGCGACGCCGAGGTAGTCGGCCTGCTCGGTCGTCAGCGTCGTCAGCTGCGCGCCGATCTTGTCGAGGTGGAGACGCGCGACCTCCTCGTCGAGACGCTTCGGGAGGACGTACACCTCGTCCTTGTAGTCCTCGTGGTGCTGCCAGAGCTCCATCTGGGCCAGGACCTGGTTGGTGAAGGAGGTCGACATCACGAACGAGCTGTGCCCGGTCGCGCACCCGAGGTTCACCAGCCGACCCTCGGCCAGGAGGATGACCTTCTTGCCGTCGGGCAGGTGGACGAGGTCGACCTGCGGCTTGATGTTGGTCCACTCGTACTCACGGAGCGCCGAGGTCTCGATCTCGGTGTCGAAGTGACCGATGTTGCACAGGATGGCGTGATCCTTCATCTGGAGCACGAGATCCCGGGACACGACACCCATGTTGCCGGTCGCGGTGACGATGATGTCCGCGCGCGGCGCCGCGTCCTCCATCGTGACGACGCGGTAGCCCTCCATGGCGGCTTGGAGCGCGTTGATGGGGTCGATCTCGGTGATCAGGACGGTCGCACCCATCCCGCGCAGCGCCTGTGCGCAGCCCTTGCCGACGTCCCCGTAGCCCGCGACCACGGCGACCTTGCCCGCGATCATGACGTCGGTGGCCCGCTTGAGGCCGTCGATCAGCGACTCGCGGCAGCCGTAGAGGTTGTCGAACTTGGACTTGGTGACCGAGTCGTTGACGTTGATCGCCGGCATCCGCAGGGTCCCCTGCTTCTGCCACGAACGCAGCTGCTTGATGCCGGTGGTGGTCTCCTCCGACACGCCGAGGATCTCACCGATCAGCTCGGGGTGGGCGTCGTGCACGACCGCGGTGAGGTCACCGCCGTCGTCGAGCAGCAGGTTCGGGCCCTTCCCGTCCGGCCACAGCAGCGTCTGCTCGACCGTCCACCAGTACTCCTCCTCGGTCTCGCCCTTCCAGGCGAAGACGGGGGTCCCGGCAGCGGCGACGGCCGCGGCCGCCTCGTCCTGGGTGGAGAAGATGTTGCAGGAGGCCCAGCGGACCTCGGCGCCGAGCACCTGGAGGGTCTCGATCAGCACCGCGGTCTGGACCGTCATGTGCAGGCATCCGGCGATGCGTGCACCGGCCAACGGCTGCTCGGCGGCGTGACGCTCCCGGAGGGCCATCAGGCCGGGCATCTCGCGCTCGGCGAGGCCGATCTCCTTGCGGCCCCACTCGGCCAGCGAGATGTCGCGGACCTCGAAGTCCTCGTCCGGGTAGCGGCGGGAGATGTCGTCGGGGATGGCGGGCGTGGCGGTGTCGCTCACGGGGCGTCGACCTTCGTCTCGGAGCCGGTCGGGCCACGACGGGCCGGCTGACCGGGCTGCAGCGAGGGTGGGCTGGACTCAGCCGCCTCGGAGGTGGGCAGGGTAACGGTTGACCGCTCGCTCACCGGTGGCTCGGGTTCGGTCCGACGTCACGTCCAGACGGGCGACGGGGCGACGCCCGGTCGCGAGGCGCACGTCGAGCTGCCGGGCGCCGGCCAGGACGCCGAGGAAGCGTTCGCGGGGCAGATCCTGCGCGCCGAGGCTGCGCAGGTGCGGGGTCGTCAGCTGCACGTCGAACAGCCGACCCCCGGCGGCGTGGAAGCGCGCGACGAGGTCCGCCAGGGCGACCTTCGAGGCGTCCGTGGTGCGGTGGAACATCGACTCGCCCGTGAACACACCACCCACCTGGACCCCGTAGAGCCCGCCGACGAGCCGACCGTCGTCCCACACCTCGAGGCTGTGGGCCCACCCGAGGCCGTGGAGCCGACCGTAGGCGCGGGCCATGGCGCCGGTGATCCAGCTGCCCTGCCCGTCGCCACGGTCGGCGGCGCACCCGGCGACCACGTCGCGGAACGCTGCGTCCACCGTGGTGGTCCACCCGCAGGTCCGGAGCCGCCGGCGCAGGGATCGCGACAGGTGCAGGGAGTCGGCGAGGACGACGCCTCGGGGGCCGGGTGAGAACCACGGGAGCGGGACGCCGGGGTGCGGCCAGGGGAAGAGCCCGCGTCGGTAGGCGTC